>JAGWBL010000065.1 GCA_021295935.1 Pseudomonadales bacterium | reverse complement strand
GATCGGGACACTGCTCGCGAACAGATCGCTGGATGCCAACTCAAGCTGCATGGTGGGCGAATGCGGACTTGCCCGAGACAGTCGGCGCCTCCCTGACCTGCTCTCCGCTACTGGATGCAGGATCCGGCTGCCTTCAGGGTCCCAAAGGGCAGACCTCGAGACAAATCACGGCGAAGGCTGCATGAGCGATCGGAGTATAGTGGGATGGTGCTGCGTTGGTCGGAAACTGACATCGTCTTGCTGGACCTGGATGGCACTGTCTTCGATCTCGCATTCGACAACTACCTATGGCGGCTTGAGGTCCCCCGGCAAGCTGCCCGACGGCTGGGGGTGGGGTCAGAGACTCTGGCTGAAGTGATCGAGTCTGCGCGGTGCGAACGTCCGGATCTCTCCTACTACTCGGTCGAGCACTGGTCTCAGACTTTCTCGGACGACATCGTTCAGGTCCATCGCGAGCTGCGCCATCTCGTCATGTATCGGAACGGTTCACTTCAGTTCCTGCGCTTCTCCCGCGAATGCCGGAAGCAGGTGATGATTGTCTCGAATGCTCACCCTCATGCGCTTGCCGTCAAGGATGAGATGCTCGGTTTCACACGAGAGGTCGATGCGACCCACTCGGCGTTCGACATCGGGTCGACCAAGCAGCATTTCGACTTCTGGCGCATCCTCGGGAAACGAGAGGGCCTCGATCCCCGTCGAACCGTACTGGTCGATGACTCGCTCCCCGTAGTTGCCTGCGCCCAGGAGTGGGGGATGGGCCGGGTGTTCCTGGTCGATCAGCCCGACATGACGCTGCCTCCGCAATGTGCGAGTGTGCCGACGGTGCGTTTTCTTCCAGAGTTGATGCAGAGCATGGCATGATCGAGCCTCCGTCACGCGTCAGGATCGACAAGTGGTTGTGGGCAGCACGCTTCTTCAAATCCCGAAGTCTGGCCCAGAAGGCGGTCACCTCCGGCAGGGTCAAGTGCAACGGCGAACGCGTGAAGCCCGGACGCACGATTCGCCTTGGTGATCATGTTCGTGTACGGCGCGGGGATGAAGAAATGATCGTGGTCGTCAAGCTCGTCTCGGAGCAGCGGCGCGGTGCACCAGAGGCCCAGCGTCTCTACGCCGAAACCGCCGAGTCGGTGGCGGGACGGGAACGGCAGAAAGGACGAAGGCGCGCGGAAAGAGAACTTTTCGGCGTGCAGCGCGTCGATTCGCGATTCCTGGATCGAAAGGCGATTCGGCGCCTGAAAGAACGGCAACGCAACGGCCGGGAGTGACCGTGGTCCCCGCTGCACTTTCAAGCGGGGCAACCAACGACTCGATGAGGTAGACAACTCGCTCGTGGATGGGACCGTGCGAGCCGGTGTATGCGACAGGCCGAGTCCTGTAGACTTCGCTTTTGCACGCAGATCGCACCGCCAGTCTATGCGCGTGACTCCCCAACCGCTCCCCGCGGCCTTGCCCATGTCCGAACGTGCCGACCTCAGCCGTGCCGCACTGGCGGAGTTGGCGATCAAGCGCGGCGAGGCCATCGTGGCTTCCAACGGGTCTCTTGCAGTCCGGACCGGCAAGCGCACTGGACGCTCACCTAACGACCGTTTCATCGTTCGCGATGACCTGACGGACTCGACGGTGGACTGGGGCAACATCAACCAACCCGTCGCCCCAGAGATCTTTGAAGCCTTGTGGAAGCGGGTTGCCGCTCACCTCGATCACCGCGAGACGTTCGTGAACGATCTCCATGTCGGTGCGCACGACAGTCACTATCTTCCGGTTCGGGTTCGGACCGAATACGCTTGGCACGCGATGTTCGCTCGGTGCTTGTTCATCGTGCCCCCAAGCTTCAATCCATCCGGCAAGGAAGTCTGGAATGTGCTCTCTGCGCCGGAGTTCGCATGCGAGCCTGGTCGCGACCAGACACGATCCGACGGCGCCGTGATGATCGACTTCACGGGCCAAAGGGTGTTGCTCGCGGGAATGAGATACGCTGGCGAGCTGAAGAAATCGCTGTTAACGGTGCAGAACTTCCTGTTGCCGGAACATGACGTCCTGCCCATGCACTGCTCAGCGAACGTGGGCTCGGACGGATCGACCGCCTTGTTCTTCGGCCTCTCGGGAACCGGCAAGACCACGCTTTCTTCGGATCCAGACTGCTTGCTGATCGGCGACGATGAACATGGCTGGGGTGGGGGCGCCGTCTTCAATCTGGAGGGTGGTTGCTATGCCAAGTGCATTGATCTTTCGCGCAAGAACGAACCGGTCATCCACGACGCGATCCGGTTCGGCTCGATCGTCGAGAACGTCGTTCTGGATCCGGTCAGCAGGAGGCCGGACTACTTCGATTCAAGCTTGACGGAGAACACTCGCGCCTGCTATCCGCGAGAACACATCGATGAGAGAGTCGAACTCAATCGTGCCGGCGAGCCTTCGGTGATCATCTTCCTGACGTGCGATGTCTCCGGTGCACTCCCGCCGGTTGCCATTCTCAATCCGGAAGCTGCCGCCTATCACTTCCTTTCGGGCTACACCGCGCAGGTGGGCTCTACTGTCGACGGATCGACCGAAGCGTACTCGGCCACATTCTCGGCTTGCTTCGGCGCGGCGTTCTTTCCGCGTCCGGCCACGGTGTACGCCGATCTGCTCATGAAACGAGTCGTCGCCTTCGGATCCCGGGTCTACCTGGTCAACACAGGCTGGACCGGAGGCGGCTACGGGGTGGGGTCGCGCTTCGCCATACCCACGACACGCAAGATCCTGCATGCAGTGCGTTCGGGTGTCATCGAGAAAGCCGGAACGGTGAGGCTCCCATTGTTGAATCTGGATATCCCTGTGGAACTTCCCGGGGTGGACAGCGCGGTTCTCGATCCGAGAAACACCTGGGAGGATGCGGCAGCCTACGACCAGGCGGCGCGATCGTTGGTGGAGAAGTTCAAGGCGAATTTTGAGAGCTTCGACGTGGGCGAACGAATCTCGGCCGCGGGCATGCACTGACCTGTTGTCCACTGCCGACGGACTTGGCCACTTGCAGGCGGCCTGCTGACACCAGGCTTCGTGCCTCGCTACTGAAGTGACCGACTTCAACCGATTCGCCTCCGTTTTCTGCGGTCGCGGGCTCAAGGGCGGGCTCCGCCGGGGCATCGAGCGCGAAACACTGCGCGTGACGCCTGACGGACACTTGGCGACTACTCCACATCCCAGGAGTCTCGGATCGCCGCTTACCCATCCGCTCATCACCACCGATTTCGGGGAAGCTCAGCCCGAAATGATCACCGGTGTGTACCAAAGCGCGCAGGCCTGCCTCGACGAATTGCGAGCGATTCATGCATTCATGATCCGCAACATCGGCGACGAGCTGCTGTGGCCGGCAAGCCTGCCTTGCATGCTTGTGGATCCCGACAACATCGAAATCGCGAAGTTCGGATCCACCAACGAAGCTGCCGTCAAGACGATCTACCGCCGCGGCCTGGCGGAACGGTACGGCCCGTTGATGCAGATCATCTCCGGCATCCACTACAACGTTTCGCTTGCCGACGATGTGTGGGAAGAACTGGCGAAGCTGGAAGGCGCTGCCAACGACCGGAAGTTTCGGGATCGTCGCTATCTGGATCTGATCCGCAACTTCAACAGGCGCAGTTGGCTCCTGATCTACTTGTTCGGCGCTTCACCCTCGCTCTGCAGTTCGTTCATCAAGACGGGCGGAGTGGGAAACCTGAAGAAGTGGGACTACGGGACCTATTACCTCCCCCACGCGACGTCGCTTCGGATGGGACCGCTCGGATACCAAAGCGATGCACAACGGTCACTCTACTTCTCGTTCAACGACCTCGAGGGCTACGCGTCTCAGATCCTGGATGCCATGAAGACGCCACATGGCGAGTTTGAAGCGTTGGGCATGCGGGACCAGTCCGGCGACTATCTTCAGTTAAGCACCGGCGTGTTGCAGTTCGAGGCGGAGTACTACGGAACGGTGCGTCCGAAGCGAAGCATGGCGTCGGGTGAACGGCCTTTGGCGGCGATCCTCGAACAAGGCATCGAGTACGTCGAGATGCGGTGCATCGACTTGGATCCGTTCGAGGAGTTGGGTATATCGCTCGAAGCCATCGAGTTCCTGGATCTGTTCGCGATGCATTGCTTGGTCTCGGAGAGCGCGCCGGACAGTCCGGAGGACATCGCGGAAGCGAACGAGAATCAGCAACGCACGGTGCACCGCGGACGCGAGCCTGGAATGTTGCTTGAACGCAACGGGCAGGAGATTGCGCTTCGGGACTGGGCGACCGAGATCGTCGAAGAGATCGCGGAGCTTGCGTCCTCACTGGATTTCTACTGCGGCGGCGCCACCCACCGAACGGCGAAGGCGTTTCTTGACAGGGTCAAGGATCCGTTGCTGTTGCCGTCGACGCGTGTTCTGGAAGAGATGAGGTCCGAAAGGGTCACGTTCTTCCGGTTCGCGATGAACCTTGCGGAACGGTACCGCAAAAGGTTGCTGGCCGAGGAAATGGATCTCTCGGAACAGCGAAGGATAGAGGGCCTCGCAACCTCCTCACTGGCGGAGTGGGAACGCCGCGAGGCAGTTCCTCGCGTTGCGTTCGAGGAGCACCTCAAACGGTTCATGGGTCAGGTCGCCTGATCGAGATCTTGGCGCCCGGAGCTTTCAGGAGCGAATCGCTCGGGTGCTGGTCAGTCCAGACCTTCGCTCTCAACGCGCTCCACCCCGGCGAGCAAGCTGTTCATCATCTCGTGAAGCCTCTGAATCTCGGCGGGAGGCAAGTCGCTGGTGATGGCGCGCTCGTAGTGCAGCGCGAGCGGAGCGATCTCATGGTAGATTCTGGAGCCGGACGCCGTCAGACTCAAGTGGCTACGGCGTCCATCCGACTGGGAGGCGGTGCGCGTGACGTGTTCTCTGTCCACAAGAGATTGCACCGCGCGCGAGACCGTGACCTTGTCCATGGCAGTTCGGGACGCGAGTTCGGTCGCGGTCAGTTCGGGTGTTCCACCCAGCATGGCGATGATGCGCCATTCCGGAATGGTGACTCCGAATCGCTCGTGGTACTCACGCGCAATCAGGCTGCTCACGCGGTTCGCCAGCACCGACAGTCGGTACGGAAGGAACCGGTCGAGTTCTATTTCATTTGAAAGTGGTTTCATCTGCAACTATAATAGTCGAACTTTCGAGCGAGAGGAGGATGATGACTCAGCAACATCACAACCCCATCGGCACGGACGGCTTCGAGTTCATCGAGTTCACGGGACCCAAACCCGAAGTCTTGGTGGAAGACTTCAAGAGGATGGGCTTTCGTCAGATTGGCACGCATCGCCACAAGGACGTCAGGCTGCTCCGGCAGAACGACATCAACTTGATCGTGAACGCGGCTGGGACGGCAAACGCTGGCGAATTCGCCGCCAAGCGTGGTCAGTCCACCAACGCCTTGGCGTTTCGGGTCCGCGACGCCGCGGCCGCCATCAAGGAAGTCGAACGTCGTGGAGCGGAGGTGGTCGAAAACCACGTCGGCCCCATGGAACTCAACATTCCGTGCATACGTGGAGTGGGCGGAGCCCTGGTCTACCTGGTGGACAGGTACGGCAGCTCCTCGATCTACGATGTCGATTTCGACCTGGACGAAGATGCGATGCGCAACTGCGGGGGTCCGCTCAAGCGCATCGACCACCTGACGCACAACCTCTATTTCGGCAACATGAAGAAGTTTGTCCAGTTCTACGAGGATGTGTTCAACTTCAGGGAGTTGCAGTACTTCGACATCCGAGGCGAACACACCGGGCTGGTGAGCAAGGTCATGATCAGCCCTTGCGATCGAATCCAGATCCCGCTCAACGAGTCGGACGACCCAGCGTCGCAAATCAATGAGTATCTGGATCGCTACCAGGGCGAGGGGATTCAGCACATCGCGTTCGCCACGGAAGGTATTTGCGGCGCGGTGCGGCAGTTTTCCTCGAACGGGGTTGTCTTCATGGACACGCCAGACACGGACTACCGCGATCTGCCGAATCGGGTCCAAGATCACAACGAGGATGTCGGGCGCCTCCGAGACCATCGCGTGCTACTGGACGGGAGCCTGCAGGCCGGGTTCCTGTTGCAGATATTCACGCGTGACTTGATCGGCCCGATCTTCTTCGAGTTGATCGAAAGGAAGGGCAACAAGGGGTTTGGTGAGGGCAACTTCACCGCTCTGTTCGAGAGCATCGAGAAGGACCAGATGGAACGGGGTGTGCTGAATGTTGAACACTAAGCCGGTCTGGAAGCAGGGCATCGCTTCCCGCCAAGCGCACACACAATTGCCGGATTCCTCTTACGAGCGCGAAATGGGCTCGAGGGGTTTCGATGGTCCCTCCTCTCACT
>JAGWBL010000064.1:8691-11469 GCA_021295935.1 Pseudomonadales bacterium | reverse complement strand
GTCCAACGACCGCGACATCCACGAAATGGAGTTGTCAAAGCGTTCCGCCAACCGGAGCCTCGGACGCGCCAATGAGGCGTGGGCAGGAGCTGGAGATACTTCTCTTGAGGCATTCGTCGCCAATGAGGAACTTGGCCGTGACGCTCTTGCTGTCACCTCGGGCTCTGCAAGCCTCAAGCGGAGCGACCTGGCGCTGGCGCGAGAGCTGGCCGCTTCGTGGGGATTGAGACACCGAGTCATCGAGACGGACGAATTGCAGGACCCGTTGTATCGATCAAATCCTTCCAATCGCTGCTTCCACTGCAAGACATCCCTCTACACCCGCCTCAAGGCGATCGCGAGACTAGAGGACTTCAGCGCGATCCTGAACGGCACCAACGCTGACGACTTCGGTGACTTTCGGCCAGGTCTGGGTGCAGCCGCGAACTTCGGCGTCGTCTCGCCCTTGGCGGACGCGGGGTTCCGAAAGGTGGATGTTCGAGCCTTGGCAAGGCGCTTGAGCCTGGAAAATGCCGACAAGCCACAGGCAGCATGTCTTTCCAGCAGAGTTCCCTATGGAACACCGGTGAACAAGCCGGTGCTCGCCCAGATAGAAGCGGCCGAGGCCGTGCTGTCAAACCTGGGTATTGGGCAGTGTCGTGTGCGCCATCATGGCGATGTTGCGCGTCTGGAACTGGATCCGGAGGATGTTTCGAAGGCACTGGAGCACAGGGAGGAGATCGACCGTCGCGTCCGTGCTTGCGGCTATCGGTATGTCTCGCTGGATCTTGGCGGCTACAGGACAGGATCGCTCAACGACGGGCTCACCCCTACGCGGGACCACGGTTCGGAATCGAACTCGATAGGATGAGCCGGAATTGATGACCCGGCGCACCCACCGTCCACGTCGCCAATCACTCAATCACCGCATCTTCAAGCCGCCAGGCTGACGATCGATCATGCGTGTAGTCAGCTGGAACGTCAACGGCCTTCGCGCTTGCGCCAAGCGAGGCTTTCTTGGTTTCTTGGGTGAGTCGAAGGCGGACGTCGTATGTTTGCAGGAGGTTCGAGCGCTTCCAGAGCAACTTCCTGATGAGGTCCGCTCCCCTCCAAGATGGCAAGCGAAGTTCGCGCCCGCCGAGAGGTTAGGTTATTCCGGAGTGGCCATCTACTCCCGCCGGCCTCCGACCAAACTCTCGGTCGGACTCGGGATCAGGGAGTTCGATGTCGAGGGCAGGTTTCTCGTTGCCCATTTTGGTCGGATGTCCATCGCTTCGGTTTACTTCCCCAAGGGCGACGGCAGAAATCGTGACAACAGCAGAGTCGAATTCAAGTTGAGTTTCTACCGAGCGGTGTTCGAACGCGTGGCGCGCCTGCGGAAGTCAGGTCCCACATTCGTGACCGGCGACTTCAACACCGCGCACGAGGAGATTGATCTCGCAAGGCCCGCCAGCAATCGCAAGAGCAGCGGTTTCCTGCCGGAAGAGAGAGCCGAGTTTTCTCGCTGGATCGAGGCTGGCTGGATCGACACGTTCCGCGCGCGCCATCGCGGCCAGACCGGGCACTACACTTGGTGGTTGCAATGGGGAGGTGCCCGCGAACGCAATGTGGGCTGGCGAATCGACTATGTTCTGGCCAGCCGGACCGCCGATCGACTCGTGAAATCAGCTTTCACATGGCCCCAGACTTTCGGGTCCGATCACTGCCCGGTGGGAGTCGACCTGACCACTCCCAGATAGAGATCCAGACTTCTAACTCGCAGTCTCGCGTTTGGGCGAGCTTGCTCTTGATGTGCGGGTTCCAGCGGCCTTGGGTCCCCTGCGCGAACCGGAGTTCTTCAACCGATCGGGATTCCACCGCATGGCAGAGCCGGTGAACTTCCGTTGCGCAGTCGCTTGTTGCTCCGCCCACTGTTGATCCAGTTCCTTCGCCTTGCGCCAACCGTCCCGCGAACGCGGGAAGTACGCTTGATGGAGCTTGCCGTTGATCGAGCGTGCAACTCGATAGCTTCGATAAGTTCCCTGTTCGTGCTTGTAAACGCTCACTCAGAAGATCCTTGCCAAAGAGGGACGCTGGCACGCATTCTAACAAAGAAAACCGGACTTTTCCACAACATGTCCACATGTTCGCCACAAACAGCGAGAAGGCGGATTGCGCGCCCGTGCAGAATCGTGTGTACGCTTGCAACCTGATCCATCTGCCTGTACCCGCAATCACGTGAAACTGAGCATTCTTCTGAACAACGAACCGCTCGACACGGAGGTCGAACCTGACGTACCGCTTCTCTGGTTTCTCCGGGATCGTCTCGGCCTGACCGGCTCCAAGTACGGTTGCGGCAAGGCTCTGTGCGGCGCCTGCACCGTCCACGTCGACGGCGCGGCGGTTCGATCCTGCGTCACGCCCGTGGCATCGGTCCAGGGCAAGAGCATTTCCACCATCGAATGGGTATCGAAGAACCAGCCGGAATTCGTCGAGGCTTGGCAAGACCTGAACGTCGCACAGTGCGGTTTCTGCCAACCGGGTCAGATCATGTCGGCTTCCGCCCTCCTGGCGCAGAACTCCAACCCTTCGGACGACGAAATCGACCGCGCGATGTCCGGGAACATCTGCCGTTGCGGAACCTACATGCGAATCCGTTCTGCCATACACCGGGTGGCGGAGGGACGACGATGACCGTCCCGCTCGTCAATCTCTCACGGCGCGAATTGCTGGGCGTCTCTGGAACCCTGATTCTGGGCGCCACCCTGCCCTCCACACGCGCCTCTCCCATCCCGTCAGCTCCGACGGGCATCCACCACC
>JAGWBL010000064.1:0-8393 GCA_021295935.1 Pseudomonadales bacterium | reverse complement strand
AACGTCCCGACACAGGGTGGTCCATCCCTCCACAGGTCGAGAATTGGCGTACGGCGACCTTTCATCGGCAGCTGCAGAACTTGGGGTTCCTCAGTCCCCCAAATTGAAGGTTCGCGGCAAACGCACGCTGATCGGAAAAGCCGTGAGCCACGTCGATTCAGCAGACATGGCATCTGGCAGGGCGGTTTACGGAGCTGACGTCACGCGACCGAACATGGCCGTGGCGGTGGTCGTACGTCCTCCCAGCAGGGCCACGCAGGCGGTGGGTAGCGTCCTTCGGGACGAACACCGCTTGCCTGGATTCGTCGCGCTCGAAACGATCAAGTCCAAGACCGGCCCCCCGCGGATGCGGCCTTTCGGAGGTGACGCAGTGGTTGCGGAGGATACGGCCTCGGCGCTCAAGATATCGCAAAGGACTGAGGTCGAGTGGGAACCCAGCTACTTTTCCAATCACAGCTCCGAGACCACAAATCCCATCGTCAAGAAACTGTTGCAGAAGGGCCCGCTCATCGTGGCCTCTGTCGGCGATCCAGTGTCGGTCATCAAGGCCAGCGAACGCGTTGTCGAGTCGGAGTACTACACTCCCCTCCTGAGCCACGCTCCGATGGAACCACCTGCCGCCTTGGCGGAGGTCGCCGAGAGCGGCGCTACGGTATGGGCGCCTGTTCAGGACTCGCAGGGCACGCGGGAAGAAGTCGCGAACTACCTGGACGTTAATCCGGATGCCGTGACCGTGAACCAGACATTGCTGGGTGGCGCGTTCGGACGCAAGGCAGCGCCCGACTTCGTGCTGGAGGCCGTGGAACTCTCCAAGCGTTTCAAGCGGCCCATCCGCGTGCAGTGGACCCGCGAGGACGACATCCAGTACGACTACTACCACGCCAACAGCGGACAGCTGTATCGCGCATCGCTTGACAGTGAAGGCAGACCGACTGCCTGGATCCAGCGAACTGTGTTCCCGACGATCGCTTCGACCTTCGCGACCCGCGCCACACCCCAGGACTGGGAACTGGCCATGGGATTCACCAACACTCCGTACCGATTCGAGAATCAGGCTCTGAACATCGCCGGAATGAGGCCCAGTGTCCGCATCGGCTGGATGCGATCCGTCTGCAATATCTTCCATTCGTTCGGAGTCAACAGTTTCGTCGACGAACTCGCCGAACACGCCGGGATGGATCCGATCGACTATCGGCTCTCACTCTGGCCTGAATCCGGCCTGCTGAAGCCCTTCCGCGTGCAGCCGGACCCCCGTCACGAACTCGACTATGCACGGCTCAGGCACGTCGTGGATCGCGTTCGCGAGATGTCAGACTGGGACAAGGCTCGAGCCGAGGGACGAGCGCTGGGTTTCGCCGTGCACCACAGCTTCTACTCCTACGTCGCCACCGTCATCGAGGTGGACGGCGACCAAGCCTCACCCAGCGCCAAGCGTGCGTGGATGGCGGTCGACTGCGGAACCTACATCAATCCGGACACATGCCGAGCCCAGATGGAGGGTTCGGTGGTGTTCGGCCTCTCGATCGCCATGTACGGCAATATCACCTACCAGAACGGCGCCGTGCAGCAGTCGAACTTTGATACCTATCCCGTGCTTCGGATGCCCGAGTGCCCGGAAGTCGAGGTGCATCTGGTCGAAACCGACGCGCCGCCTGCAGGAATCGGAGAGCCGGGGGTTCCACCCGTGCCGCCTGCCTACTGCAATGCCATTCATGCGGCGACTGGCGTCCGGCACCGCTCCCTACCCGTAGGGTAACCAGGACAAGACCACTCTGGAAATTCGAAGCAGCGACCGTGGACCGCGGCGAGCGCCAGGTACGACATCCGTTGCACAAGACACGAAAACCCTCCTTGCAGCCCATGGGAAGATGCGACATGAAGTTGCGCAGGAAGGGCTGAAGGAAGACCGAGGGAGAGCGTCGCAATCACGATTCTGCGGGTTCGTGACATCGAGGTCGGTGACCTTGAATCGATATACTGAAAAACCGTCTTCGAACCCTGAATTCAGGTTCTTGATTCCATGAGCATTTCCTCGACCTACAACCCGACACCGGACGAACGTCGAGACCTGCTCAATGAGACAGCTCTGCTTGTGCTCGCTCGTGCCACCAGCACGGACTTCAACATTCGTCCGGTAGAAATCGCGACGGTGCGGCGTGTGCTGAAGGAGTTCACCGGTCAGGAGGTTCCGGAGGCAGAGGTGCGAATAGCCGCCAAGTCGAAACTGTTCGAGGAGGCGCCGCTCGAGCGTCACCTGCGGGATATCGCCCGGTTCCTCGACATGGACGCCAAGCTCAAGATCGTGGATTGCCTGACCGAGGTCATCAAGTCAGACGAAAGAGTGTCGCCGCGGGAGGTCAACTACATCAACGTGGTGTGCGACTCGATGCAGCTTCGCATTTCCGACGTTCTGAAGATTTTCGAGGACAAGTAGCTCCCGTCCCCCACAAGACCGGATGGATGCTGTGCTGGCCGCAGCCGGCACGGGCATTCGGAATCGAGCGGGCTGATGGGCTCGTCGTAGGTAGATGCTTGCCAAGTCCGCAACGCCGATGCGGCATCGTTACCGAGAGCGTCTCAGAGCCTCAGAACTGAAACTCCGGGAGGTTCACCACGATTCCCGTGAGACCTTCATGCACTTCAATTTGGCATGACAGCCTTGAGTGTGGATCGCGTTCCGGGATCATCGACAGCATCTCGTCCTCGGCCGCATGCGGTTCGCCAACAACAGCGAACCACTCTTCAGAAAGCATGACATGGCAAGTGGCGCAGGAGCACTCGCCTCCGCAGTCCGCGTCGATTCCCGGCACGTAGTTGTCCACGGCAGCTCGCATCAACGAACGCCCGCACTCCCCTTCCACTTCGTGAACGGTGCCATCGAACTCGACGAACGTGATCTTCGGCATCGCCTCTGAAGTCTGGTCTCGGGAAAGCAAGCGACAAGGATTCTATTTCAAGGGTGCAGTCCGCCCCTTTGGGCGGACCCTCCGTGATCAAGTGGTTCTCGGAGGACATCAGCGACAGGTCGAGCAAGACTTAGGCGTTCTTCCTGCCACGCGTGCGGGATGGCGGGTGGCGCGAGGAAGGCCGCTCTCGCTCGATGTGGGACACGCTGCCGGAGCAATCCGAAACATATAATCGAAACTTCGATTCCGCCTTAGCTCAGTTGGTAGAGCAGCTGACTGTTAATCAGCTTGTCGCTGGTTCGAGCCCAGCAGGCGGAGCCACTTTCTCGGGCACCAAATGCGACAGTTCTCCAGTCAACGCGAAGCCCCGGAGGAGGATCCGTCGGGGCCTCGCCGTAGCAGAGCCTCAGGAGTTCGGCCAATTCTTCTAACTGGCTGTTGCACAGCGCGTTCGTGGGATCGACGACGATGGCCGTAATGACTCTACAGGGGTCGCCGTCCTTCTTGCGACGCAGCACGCTTTCCACGATGGGGATGAAGTAGCTAAGCGATTTGACCGACCCTGTACCCGTCGTCAGCGCCCGGCTCGCGTCTCGTCCTGCGATCCGGATGGTTGCGGCCTGATACTGGTGTATTGCGAGTTGCTTGCCAAACGTGTCGGGCGGTCGTTTGAGTCTGAAGACCTTCGCGCATTCCTCGTCGAGCGTGCCCTTTGACACGAGATCATCGATGGGCCCTGCCGGCACCAAGTTCGGGTTCAACTGGATGAGCGGAGCGGGCCAAGAACGGCCGCCCGCGTAAGCCTCATTCATGGCCTGCAGGATGTCCTCCGCCCGGATATTGGTGAAGCTTCGAGAGAAGCGTCCGTGTTCGGATACATACTCCTCTCGGAGAGCGAAGATGTCCAACAAGCACGCTCCCGACGCTCGAACCGCCCTTGCAGACCGGGTAGACCGGCTACACGTGAGGCGCGTCGACGATGATTTGTTTCAAGAGTGGATTAGTCAAAGCAATGCACGCGTCATCATGATCAAGTCGGATTCGAGATCTCATGTTTCCAATGCCTTCAGGTTCCGTTGATCTCCGCTTCGGCGTACTGAAGCTGTTCCATGACCCAGCCGAAATCCGGGACATCGCCGAGGATCATGCCCTGCATGGCGCTGTAATCCCGCTCAATCACCGTAGCTAGCCCGGCCTGCGGAACCAATCTCATCGATCCAGGAACGGCTTCTTCGAACCGTTTCCAAGCCTGCCGAAAGGCAATGAGGTTGTGGTTCCGAACCGCGTCCAGCAGATCGATATCGGATAGGGCGGACCTGCCGGTCTCGGTCGCCGTCAACATCGCGACGTCGTAGTAGTGGCGTGAGATGCGGTGCCTGTCAGCCGGCTGGCGCTTTGCGTCCCGGTATCCGCATTGCACGCCGTGCAGGATCAATAGCTTCTCCCAATAGGTGCGCTCAGCCGCGATCACGCTGATGTCGTTCACGTCGAAAGACCAGTCAGGTAGTTCGTCGGCGACATAGGGAGTGATGGTGCAGCTCATGCTGGGATTGAGCGCCGACCTCGCTCCCGCTTCGATTCTCACGCGCGGCGCCACATAGGCGATATCGATGCTCGGATACAGGGTGGGGTACTCGACGAAGAGCGTCTGCCCGTCGACGTCGTCCTCATCCGGAACGACGTGGCCACCATCGACGAGGTCGTCGATGAGTTTCGTCAGCGCTACCTGCAGCTCGCCGTGAACGTAGCCGCTGCACGCTGCGCTGAGTTCCTTGAATAGGGCTGCCCGTTTCCTGTTCGACAGATTCCCTGCCGCGGTCGGATCGCGGTCGTCTTCGAAGCCGAGTGCATCACGAGACACGACGACATCGATGTCCTCGGAGAACCGTTCGATGAGTCCGAAAGCCTTCGACAGGGACGTCCCGCCCTTGAAGAGCAGGTTCGGGTGCCCGTCGGGCAGCCAGTTGTAGAGTGCGTCGAGGACGAAACAGACCCAAAAGTCCTTCTCCACATAGCTCGGCAAGGTGTCGAGACGGCTTGCCGTCGCCTCGAAGACATCCCTTCTGCCCTGCTGCAGCAGGGAGAGAAAGTCTTCGAAGTTTCCAGTCATTCGGCAACAGCCGGGCCGCTCGCAATTTTGCGCGCCAGCGGCAATGCCCAGCCGGGTAGATCACGGCTGTTCTGCAACAGGGCCCTCTTGACATCATCGGGAAGGCAACGACTCAAGGTCGAAAGGACCCGCTCGTCCGCGGCGGCGTCGGGACCGAGCCACCGAAGCGCCTGCACCACCGGGGCTGCAGGTCTGCCCGTCCACTGCATGACACTCGGACCTGCGTGTCGGAACTGGAGCGTTCGTCCTCCGATTTTGACGGTCCTCGAGTGGCCGTCCGTCACGAAGCTGACCGTCGCCGGAACCGCGTTCGTGAGGCCCAGCTGATTAGCTGAGACCAGACCATCCGGCATGATTCTGGCACTGTCCCGCCTCGCCAGCGCTGCGATGGCGGCATTCATATCGACCGGTGCGGGCCGCTTCAGTACGTTGCTGATTCGGGGCATGTCGTATAGGCCGTGACCAACCCGGCGCAACTGGCCGGCTTTGACGAGCCGCGAGAGCGCCTGGTCGACGGCCTCCCGGCTCCCGAGGTGCAGAAAGTCCTTCGGCGTACACACCCAACTACCGCTGTCGTGCGCGGTCACCCTCTTCATGATCTTGTCAGCCAGAGAGGTCATCGGATCACACCCTCTTCGCAATTAACCAATGATGATCGTCAGAAACATACTATGATTATCTTACAAAAGTCAACAAACTTTTCCACAACCGCTCGACGAGGAAGCCATAGGTATTCGTGGTTCGAGTAGCAACAGATTGGGCACGGCAAGCAGCACTTCTCACTTGCACTCGCGGATGGATCGCCGCTGTCGTTCGCCTCGCTGTGTAAACGATGGAGCAAGGACGGAGAATTCTTGGAGTCCTTCGCCGTCATCACGAGAGCAACAGCCCCAGCGCTCGCCGTCATCCACCTTTGGCAACCGGTGATTATTGACCCCGCCCGGTTTGACGACTGGCTCGATCCGACATCACCGATGCCGCGTACTTGGACGCGGTCCTGGACGAGGAACGCGGCTGGTGCGAGCTGAGCGTTCCTCCCATGAGCCTGCTGGTGTTCCGGCACTGGATGCTGGCGGACCTCTCGATTGAGCCGTTCGACTTCATCGCGCAGGCGAGGTGCCGCAGGACCGTCCCGGCCGGTGCTGGCACCCGTCACGGTGACCGGCACCCGCGAGTTCACCTGTGTGTACTCGGTCGAGGCAACCCGCGTCAGGATGCACCGGATCGTGTCTGGGTGCTGGCCGGAGTAGCCCTCCTCGCGTCAGGCAGCCGACGTCACTCGGTTCCTCTTGGCACTGTGATTGACGATTCTTCGTTCCGATTTCTACCCTGTGCTGGAGATTCTTGGTGAATTCTTCCAAGAACTGCAGTAACCGGAAGAGCCATGGCGGGCCAGGACGACATCGTTGCCATCCTCGAGGTCGCTAGCCTGCTCAAGGTGGCGGACAAGACCGTGTGGCCTCGTCCAGAAGGACGACTTGGCGGCATGCAGGGTCGGCAGCTAGGGGCGATTCAACCGGACGGCTATCGATGCCTGGATTGAGGTGAAGACCCAGGCTGGGGCCCGTGACCGGACAGCGATGGTGCGAAAGTGAAGCCAGGCGACTGAGAAGCCGCGATGAGGGTTGCTTAGAGAACAGGAATGTATCGCTTGGTCAATCTCATCTAGCCGTGGCTTCGGGTTGGCCATCAGATCGACTTGGCCTCCGAGGCGAACCTCGTGTTTGGTGGAGAGAATGCCATCGTGTCGGCTCATCTCGCCTTCAACAAGTCGATCGAGTTTGGTCCGCCGGGCTGTGAAGCGTTCTCCCTGGTGCTGGCGTCTGCGGGCGACGGATGGAAGACCTTGCGCGCAATCTTCGAGCTCGGCCAGATTCGCGATTCATGTACGCAGTGCTCGGACGCGCAAACAACTTCTTCGACAGAGTGTGCGCAGATCTGGCCATCGAGCCAATCGTCCAAGGGTCACTCTCCGACAAGTCGTTGGAGTAGCGCAATAGCCTCAAGTACGGTGTGCCATCCAGCAAAGAAGAGCAAGGACGCAAACAAGTGTCGGGATAGCACGGCCCACCCCGGCCGCTTTGGTGAGCTGCCACTTTGCCCCTTGACTCCACATCAATGTACACTGGCGTGGCAAGCTGTTGAAACGGCCGCCCACAGACGTGATCAGCTGCGTGTGCGGACTCGGCATTCAGGAGGTCAACGGGAAGTGTTTGGAAGCAAGTCCCGAAAGCGTGCCCAGATCAGGGCGGTTTCCGAGCAACTGAAGGCAATCAAGCAGAACATCGAGAATCTTTCCTGTGACGACTTGCAGAAGGAGCTCCATGCAGACAGGGACCTGCTGCTCGTGGACATTCGAGAAATCCAGGAGTGGGTAGACCTCGGGACCATTCCTGGGGCCAAGCACGTGCCACGCGGGATGCTCGAGTTCTGGGCGGATCCGCATGGACCCTACTTTCGCAGTTTCTTCGACGGCACTCGCAGGACAGTGCTGTTTTGTGCTGCCGGCGGCCGATCAGCCCTAGCTGTGCAGGCAATGAAGGAAATGGGCTACGAGAATGTCGCTCACCTGGATCCGGGCTTCAACGGCTGGAAGAAGGAAGGCCGCAACGTGGAAGCAACCAAGCACAAGTCTCGATGGATTCGGCGCGGCCTGCTGTCGCGAGCCAGCGCCACTCCGAAAGAGCCCGACACCGATTGACGGTGGTGCTCTGCCGAAAAGCCCAATTGCCGTCCAAGTTTGACCAGCGAGCTGAACGCTAACTCTCGGGATCGGGGTTTCGCCTCTCCGGAACGAGCGGCTTGCCGGCCTCGATCTTTCGCCGTATCTCCTCCAGCGTCGCGGAGAGATTAGCGTAGCGCTCGGCTGACGTGGGATGCGTGGTGCCGTAGTCGATACGCTTCGGCAGCTCTATCGCCATCCGATTCCAGAACTCCTGCAAGCCGTCGCTTTGGAGGCCCGCTCTGGCCAACATGTACAAGGCGATGTAGTCCGCCTCGCGCTCGAAGGCCTGACTGAACCTGTACATCAAGCTGGCCCTTGAGCGGCCCAGCGTGAGCACTCGCCAAGCCATGGCCGCTGCCTCGATCGGAGCGATCACGACAGCTTGGCCAACCGATTTCCTGACGTGATTTTCGACGATATGGGCGAGCTCGTGGGCGATGGTGTATTGAAGTTCCGAGTCGTCGGTCACGAACCTCATCATGCCACTGGACACGGTGATCTTGGTTCCGTCAGTCCAGGCATTGACGACTGCTGTCAACGCAAGGTGCAGCGATGTTTCGCAAACAGTCTCGGGTTCGATCTCGAACTCGAGTGTCTCGCCGTCACGATTGACGGTCAGGGTTACCCCGCTCTCCGACTCCCCGCGCTTCGT
>JAGWBL010000063.1:11666-12315 GCA_021295935.1 Pseudomonadales bacterium | reverse complement strand
CAATCCGGCAATTGATGTTCGCCTTGATCAGTCCAGTAATCACGTCAACCGACGGGCGTTGTGTTGCCAGTACCAGGTGAATTCCGGCTGCACGCGCCTTTTGGGCAATTCGCGCGATCGTCTGATCGATCTTCTTGCCCACTATCATCATCATGTCGGCGAATTCGTCGATCACCACCACTATCACGGGAAGGCTTTCGAGCGCGGGCGCGACCTCTTCTTCTGCGCCCATCCAGAAGGGATCGACAACAGCTCGCCCTACCGCCATCGCATGCTCGACGCGTCGGTTGTACGCATCGAGGCTGCGGACTCCCAAGGAGGCCATCAAACGGTAGCGCCTTTCCATTTCCGCCACGCACCAGTTCAAGGATTGCCCTGCTTCCTGCATGTCGGTGACCACCGGCGTGAGCAAATGTGGAATGCCTTCGTAGACCGACAGTTCCAGCATCTTGGGATCGATCAATATGAACTTGACCTGCTCTGGCGTCGCCTTGTAGAGGATGCTGACAAGAACGGTGTTGATGCCGACCGACTTGCCCGCGCCGGTCGTTCCAGCGACCAGCAAGTGCGGCATGCGCCCGATGTCTGCCAACACCGGTTGACCCGCCACGTCCTTGCCGAGAGCCAGCGTGAGCGGCGATTCGCTTCC
>JAGWBL010000063.1:0-11515 GCA_021295935.1 Pseudomonadales bacterium | reverse complement strand
CACCCCTGGGGCTGGCTGAACCTCGAATCGAGTGACAACGGGCCCGGGCTGGATGGACCCCACTTCTGCCTCGCCTCTGAAATCACCGAGCTTTTGAGTCAGCGTGGCTGCCATCTCCGCGAGGTCCCTCTCGGTGTAAACCCCCTGGATGTCCAGCTGCGGATCGTCGAGCAACTCGACTGCAGGCAAGACAGGAACCCGAGGCTCAGGCTTCTTGGCAATTGTGGGAGACACTTGATCCGACGTTCGATTCGCGACTCCGCCCGCAGGGCCGAGCGAGGGTTCAACTCGCATGGACGTCGCGGACCCCCGCGGCTTGGGTGGCTTCCCGGCACGCCGTTTCGAAGCGAGCTGCGTGCGTTGCCTGCGCTTGTCGCCGTTGCCGATCGCAGCCCGCGTCCGCGCGAGCAATCCGGACCCGTCCCGCCGGAGGTTCCCCGCGTCGAAGCGCGAGGGTTCTGGTGCGCTCCGTGCGGGTCTGCGTTCGACTCCCTTCCGATGGGCATTGGAATCGGAGATCGCGTTTCTGGACAGCGTGGCACCAACAAGCCTGCACAAGTTCTTGGTCACGCGTCCAATCCAATCACAGACTCTCAACCAGGAGAATCCGCGGAGCAACTCCAAACCCACGACGACCGAAACCAGCGCCAGAGTCATGCTGACCTCAACGGGCATGAGTTCGCTACTCAACGAGAAAACTGCAGTTCCCGCCAAGCCGCCTCCTTGAGTCTCAAGATTCAGAATCGGCGCGCTCAAGTGCGCCTCGGCAATGACACACAAGCCGAGAAACACCATCGCGAAGCCTGCGTAGTTGGCGAATCGGATCATCCAACCAGTCGATTTCTTGCGGAACACGAAGAGCTGGGTGCAAAGGGCCACCAGAGCAAGCGGCACGAGGTAGGCCACCCACCCAATGAGCAGGAAGAAGAGGTCGGCGAGAACTGCTCCTGCCACTCCTCCCAGGTTATCGACCGTACCGGCGTCGTAGGTGGCGAAGCGCCACGTGGGATCGGATTCCGCGTACGTTGCGAGACTTAGCGACGCATAGGCGGCGAGGGCCAAGACAACAAGTGCCAGGACCTCGTTGACGGGCCATCGGAATTCCGATGCGCGGTAGTCCTGTCGGAGCATGGCATCCTCCTTGATTCGATAGTGGTCCGTTCCATGGACCGCCGTTGCTCGTGCGCCGGATCCGCGAGGCAGATCGTGACAAGGGCGCGCTTTCCGACTTGGAGACTATACCACGCCCAGTCTCTTCCGTTGTCACGCGAAACTCCGTCGGACCTTGAATGCATCACCTGCTGCGTTGGGACAAGTAGTCGATAATCTGGTTGAATCGAAGCGTCTTTTCGAGAACCAGCGATTGACGGAGCATCGAGTGCAGGACCTGATCGTCCTGGGGTCCGGACCCGACGGATACACCGCGGCTCTATATGCGGCGCGTGCGAACCTCTCGCCGGTGTTGATCACGGGGATCGAGGTCGGAGGACAACTGACCACCACCACAGATGTCGAGAACTGGCCCGGAGACAGCGAGGGCCTGCAGGGGCCGGAACTGATGCGACGCATGTCCAGCCACGTCGTGAAATACGGCGTGGAACTGGTGAACGACCACATCCACACGGCGGACCTGTCACCCGCCAACAAGCAACTGCTTGGAGACTCTGGTTCCTACGAGTGTAGAGCGTTGGTCATTGCGACAGGCGCCAGCGCCAAATACCTGGGCCTCGAGAGCGAACGGTCCTATCTTGGGCGTGGAGTGTCGGCATGCGCGACATGCGATGGGTTCTTCTTTCGAGATCAGGTCGTGGCGGTTGTCGGCGGAGGCAACACCGCAGTCGAGGAAGCCCTCTACCTCTGCAACATTGCGAGCAAGGTCTACCTCGTCCACCGGCGGGACGCGCTACGCGCCGACAAGATCCTCCAGGATCGCCTGTTCGAACGCCAACGAAAGGGGCGCGTCGAATTCCTGTGGAACCACGTGCTGGAGGAAGTGCTCGGGGACGACACGGGAGTGACGGGATTGCGCGTGCGCCATGTCAAGACCGGAGAAACCACCATGCAAGCGGTGAGCGGTGTATTCATTGCCATTGGGCATCAGCCGAACACGTCGATCTTCGAGGGTCAACTCCACATGCGCGGCGGTTACATCGTGGTCAAGAGCGGAGCGAATGGCGACGCTACCGCAACAAGCGTGCCGGGAGTCTTCGCGGCCGGAGACGTTGCGGACTCCATCTATCGACAGGCAGTCACTTCAGCGGGGTTCGGCTGCATGGCCGCCCTAGACGCAGAGAAGTACCTCGATCAGATCAACGAGCTTCCAGCATGAGCTGGGGCGGCTACAGGAAGCATCCGGTGCTCGTGCTCGGCGACAAGGAGCCACTTCCTCTTCCGGCCGAGAACAGTCCGCGGGAGGGTCCCGTCGTCTATGCCAGCATCAACAGCGTGCCGCGTCTGATCGACGCGTATCGCAAGGGACTGTTTCCTTGGCATCACGTCATCGGCGACCTATGGACTTGGTGGTCACCGGATCCCCGGGCGGTGTTTCTGCCGAACGAAGTGACGGTCTCCGCTCGACAAAGAAGCAGACTGCGAAACTCAGGCTTGCGATTTTCCATGGACACGGCCTTTCACCAAGTGGTTTCTGAGTGTGCCGCACCGCGACGCAATCGATCGGAGACCTGGATCACGCCTCAAGTCGTCGAGATCTACGGCAAGGCGCACCGCGCTGGGATGGCGCACTCGGTCGAGGCGTGGCGAGGCGATGAGCTGGTTGGCGGTCTGTACGGAGTGGCAATCGGCAGCATGTTTTCGGGTGAATCGATGTTCCACGAGGAATCTAACGCCTCGAAGTTCGCGTTCTGGGTGTTGGTGGCACAGTTGAGAAAGTGGGGATTCAAGTTGATTGACGCTCAATACGGCACGGAGCACCTTCTCTCCCTCGGAGCTCGCATGCTGTCAAGGGAGGTGTTCTTGAGGTTCGTCTCGGCGAACAACGGAGAGTCCAGTCGAATCGGACGATGGTCGCTGGATGTCAATCTCGAAGGTTCAGCTTGGGGTACGGACCACCGGCACAAGCCATCTCGAGGCTGAATGTGAACTGAACGAGATTCCGAATTCAATCTCATGCGCCTGGACTAGGCCAAGACGTCTCAAACCGAACGTCCATGGAATGGTCCGCGCCATTCCTCAGTCTGTCATCATCACGTTCCGATGTCGATTGCGACAATTCGTGTCGCGCTTGTAACTAGTCATGCAAACTCCGTTAGAATCTTCATCGCTGACTTGCCGACCAGAGCATGCCGAAGGAAGAACAAATCGCCATGGAGGGCGTCGTGTTTGAGACGCTTCCCAACACGACCTTTCGAGTTGAACTCACCAATGGCCACAAGGTGACCGCCCACATCTCCGGCAAGATGCGCAAGCACAACATCAGAATCAACAACGGCGACAATGTCACCGTCGAGTTGACCCCCTACGACCTCTCCAAGGGCCGCATCACTTACCGACGGAGTTGGTTCTCCGCTTCTTCCGTAGTCTCGACTTCCTCGACCCGACCCGATGCTCGCGGTACGCACTTGAGTGACAGGTCGTCGACATCCAGATCGATATGGACCGTCCCTCCTGAACCGGCAAGCGCTCCGAACAGAATGTCCTCGGCCAAGCGGCGCTTGATCCTCTCCTGAATCAGACGGTGCATGGGACGAGCGCCCATCTTCTCGTCGTACCCGTTGTTCGCGAGCCAATCCTTGGCTTCGTCAGATACCACCAGCTCGACCTTCTTCTTGTCCAGTTGTGCCTGAAGCTCGACAAGGAACTTGTCTACGACGCTTCGAATCACGTCCATCGGCAATCCGTCGAACCGGACGATGGCATCCAAGCGGTTGCGAAACTCCGGCGAGAAAATGCGCTTGAGCGTTTCCATTTGGTCGGTGGAATGGTCCTGTTCCACAAATCCGATCGAGGCACGTGCCGACTCTGCAGCACCGGCATTGGTCGTCATCACAAGAACCACATTGCGAAAATCGCAAGTCCGACCATTGGCGTCCGTCAACGTGCCATGGTCCATCACCTGAAGCAGCAGGTTGAACACATCCGGGTGGGCCTTTTCCACTTCGTCCAGCAGCAGCACGCTGTGCGGATGCTTGGTGACCTTCTCGGTCAGCAGCCCGCCTTGGTCGAAGCCCACGTATCCTGGAGGCGCCCCGATCAAGCGCGACACAGTGTGTCGCTCCATGTACTCCGACATGTCGAATCGCAGCAATTCGACACCCATGATCAAGCCCAGCTGCCGAGCGACCTCGGTCTTGCCCACACCCGTCGGCCCCGCGAACAGGAACGAACCGATGGGTTTGCCGGCAGCCTGAAGACCGGCTCGGGACAGCTGTATCGCGGAAGCCAGCGTGTCGATGGCGCGATCCTGGCCGAACACGGTCATCTTGAGCTTGTTGCCGAGATCGCGAAGTGCCTGCTTGTCCGAGCTGGTGACCTGCGCAGGGGGAACTCGAGCGATCATGGCGACGACCTGTTCGATGTCGCTCGTGCCGATCATCTTCTTGCGCTTCTTGGGATCCACCAACAGCTGCGCGGAACCTGCTTCGTCCAGAACGTCAATCGCCTTGTCCGGGAGATAACGACCAGTGATGTACTTGGCGGAGAGTTCCGCAGCCGATCGCAACGCTGGATCCGTGAACTTGAGGTGGAAGTGGGACTCGAACTTCTTCTTGAGCCCTCGCAGAATCCGATAAGCGTCCTCCACGCTGGGTTCCGTGACATCGATCTTCTGGAATCTCCTCGAGAGCGCTCTGTCCTTCTCGAAGATCCCGCGGTACTCGCTGTAGGTAGTGGAGCCCATGCACTTCAATTCACCTGAAGCGAGCATTGGTTTCAACATGCCCGAGGCGTCAAGCGTGCCCTTGGCGCTGCCCGCGCGGATGATCATGTGGATCTCGTCTATGAACAGGATGGTCGACTTGTTGCGCTGCAGTTCCTTGATGACCGCGGTGAGCCTCTTCTCGAACTCGCCGCGCCACTTCGTGCCTGCCACGAGGGAACCGATGTCGAGCGCCAGCACCGTCGACTTGGCGACGACCTCGGGCACCTTCCCTCCCACGATTCGCTGCGCGAGACCCTCTGCGATGGCGGTCTTCCCGACTCCCGATTCACCGATCAGCAACGGATTGTTCTTGCGTCGGCGGCAAAGGATCTGGATGACGCGCTCGAGCTCCTTGTCGCGGCCGATCAATGGATCCAGCTTGCCCTCGGAGGCCAACTGATTGAGGTTGGTCGTGTACTTGTCGAGAGCTCGTTTCGTTCGATCTTCCGGCTTGCCTTCGCGAACGGGAGCACCTGGTCTTCGCTGACGCGTGCGCTCAGGTTCTCGCTTGGATATGCCGTGAGCGACATAGTTGACAACATCGATGCGAGCGATCCCTTGCTTGTCCAAGAGGTAGACCGCGTGGGAATCCTCTTCCGCAAAGAGAGAAACGAGCACATCCCGAGCCTTGACTACCTTTCGGCTGCTGGACTGGACGTGGAACACCGCCCGGTGTATCACCCGATTGAAGCCGTTGGAGGGTTCCGGCCTGCACTCGGCGCTGCCGTCAGAAGCGGTTGGCACAAGGGGCGTGTGCCGATTGACGAAGTCTTCGTGCTGCGTGCGCAGCGACTCGACATCGGCTCCTACGTTCTTGAGAACATCGAGGGAATCTTCGTTCTGCAGGAGAAAAAGGAACAGGTGCTCGACCGTCAGGATTTCGTGGCGACGCTTGCGAGCCTCCTCAAGGGCCGCCTCCACGCTTCTTGTGAGATCCTCGCTGAACACGAACTCAATCCGAATCGGTCTCTTCGATGGTCGTTCTGAGCGGAAACTCGTGTGCTTGGGCGAACCCGTTCACCTGCTCGGATTTCGTTTCCGCCACCTCCTTGACATAGATGCCGGCAACGCCGCTGCCCGTGCGATGCACCGCCATCATGATCTGGTATGCCTTCTCCCGATGCATGCCAAAAAACTTTTGCAAGACATCCACAACAAACTCACGGGGGGTGAAGTCGTCGTTGAGCATCACGACCTTGTAGAGCGACGGCCGCTTGGCAACCGGTTCCGCCGGCTCGACGACCCCCTCGCCGAGGCGCGCTCCAGTCTGCTCGTAGTCGTCACTCACTCCCCGACTCCTTCGGTGTCCCTCCAATTCGTCCGGCACTCGGAACTTTTCCAGCAAGCACAATCATAGCAATTTCAAAATGCAAGCTTGTTAGACGGGTGCCGTGTTGCGGCCGTTCGAACGAATCGCGAGCACTCCCTTGTGTGCTCCGTCACATGTTGGCGACGATTTGCTCTCCAAACTCCGAACACTTCAAAAGTGTCGCGCCATCCATGAGACGCTCGAAATCGTAGGTCACGGTCTTGTTGGCGATGGCTCCGCTCAGCCCTTGGACCACCAAGTCGCCACGTGCCGCAGCATCATCTCGGCAGAAAGGATGAGCGAACCAGCATTCACCTTGTCCTGCCCTGTGTATTTCGGAGCCGTTCCGTGCGTCGCCTCGAACAGCGCGATCTCATCACCAATGTTTGCACCCGGAGCGATGCCGATTCCGCCCACTTGGGCAGCGAGCGCGTCGGACAGGTAGTCGCCGTTCAGGTTCAGCGTGGCGATGATGTCGTACTCAGCAGGCCGGTGCAGGATCTGCTGAAGCATCGCATCCGCTATCACGTCCTTGATCACGATGTCGTTGCCGGTGTTCGGATTGCGCATGACATGCCACGGGCCTCCGTCCAAGGGCTGCGCACCGAACTCCCTCACCGCCAAGGCGTATCCCCACTCCTTGAACGCACCTTCGGTGAACTTCATGATGTTGCCCTTGTGGACGAGCGTCACCGACCTCCTGTCCTCCGAAACAGCGTACTGGATGGCCTTGCGAACCAGTCGCTCGGTGCCCTCGACCGACACCGGCTTGATGCCAATGCCGACATGCCGCGGAAAACGGATCTTCGGGACGCCCATGTCGTTAATCAAGAAGTCGAGAACTTTGGAAGCCTCGGGCGAATCCGCTTCCCATTCGACCCCTGCGTAAGTGTCTTCGGTGTTCTCCCGGAAGATCACCATGTTGGTGAGGTGCGGCGAGACCACCGGGCTGGGCACACCCTTGAACCACCGGATGGGGCGCTGGCAGACATACAGGTCCAGGATTTGCCGCAACGCCACATTGAGTGACCGGATGCCGCCTCCGACGGGCGTCGTCATCGGACCCTTGATGCCCACCAGGAACTCGCGCATGGCATCGCAGGTCTCTTCCGGCAACCAGACACCGTCACCGTACAGCCTGACCGCCTTCTCGCCCGCATAGACCTCCATCCAGGCGATCTCCCGCTCCCCGTGGTAAGCCTCTTGCACCGAGGCATCGACCACTCGTTTCATCACCGGGGTGATGTCGATTCCGATTCCATCGCCTTCGATGAAGGGAATGATCGGTCGATCCGGAACGCTAAGAGCGCCGTCGGGACCAGCAGTGATCGGGTCTCCTGAAGTCGGGATATTCACGTGTAGATACGCCATACGGGTGCTCATGGAGCGAGTCAGCGGGAAGCTGAGATAGAATCTGCGAACGTGCCGGGAACCCGAGAAAACAAGTCGTTTCGCTGAACGATCGCGCCGGCTTGGTTCAGATGTTTTTCTTCATTATCAAGACGTTGGCATACACACCAAAGCAAATTGCCCAACTTCCGCCAGAATCGGTGTCAGCCCTCACCCGGGGTTCGTCACCCAGCCTCTTGCACGGGCATGATCACGTTCGGACGGCTCAAGCCAGCGGGATCCACGGACTCCCGATTCCTTCTTCCACAGGATCGCTTCCGTCTTGAGCAAATCGATCACTCGCTCGCACACCGCTGAGGCGTCGGCGCGATGTTCCGCACAAGTCAACACAAGCACTATCTGGTCACCTACCCGCAACTGCCCAACTCGATGAACGACGACGACTTCCAGCACTTCCCGGCTTTCCGTCGCCCGCTCCACGATGCACTCGATGCTTCGCTGAGTCATGCTCGGGTAGTGATCGATGAACAATCCGGTCACGTGCTCTTTGCCTCGCTCGCTGACGACGCCCACGAAGCTGCTGATTGCGCCACATCTCCCCGAGTGACGCGCCCGCATCGACTCGTGCTCTTGTGCGAGGTCAAAGTCCGCCGTCTGCAACCGGACACTCATGGTTTCACCCGCCCGTCACTGGTGGAATAAGCGCAACGGTGTCGCCATCATGAAGCACTTGCTGTTCCCGGACGAACGCCTCATTGACAGCAAATTGAATCGGCACGCGGGAGAACTCCCGCAGAAAGTCCTCGCCCATCATTGTCGCCACTTCAGCAACCAGTTCGCGAACGGTTGAACCCTCTTCTAGGCGCACAGCACGTTCTCTGCAACCAGCCACTTCATCCAGCGAGGCAAAAAACAGCACAGTGACGTCTATTCCGCCTTCCACTCGCCCGATTTCCCTCCCGACTTCCGCGTCAGGCGCAGGTCTTGAATGTGAATCCCCTTTTCCACGCTCTTGCACATGTCGTAGATCGTGAGCGCGGCGATACTTGCACCGGTCAGAGCCTCCATCTCGACTCCAGTCTTGCCGTAGACCTTGCACGAACTCGAAATTTCCAGCACACCCGAACCCCGTCGCGTAAACCCGATGTGCGCATCGGTGAGGGACAAGGGATGACACAGCGGGATCAAGTCACTGGTCCGCTTCATTGCCTGAATTCCGGCCACACGCGCCACTGCGAACACGTCTCCCTTGGAGAGTCGGCCGTCTGAGACCAGGTCAAGCGTCGAGGGCGACATCACGAGTTCCACTCGAGCAGTCGCGGATCGGATCGTGTCCGCTTTTTCAGAGAGATCCACCATGGAAGCCTCGCCGCGGGAATCCAGGTGAGAGAACTCGCTCACCGGCTAGGCACCCTTCGCAATGCAAGACATCTCAACCG
Source organism: Pseudomonadales bacterium (assembly GCA_021295935.1). GTDB lineage: Bacteria > Pseudomonadota > Gammaproteobacteria > Pseudomonadales > Azotimanducaceae > Bin55. The sequence continues at coordinate 2,541 of JAGWBL010000063.1, read as the reverse complement.
ACGCAACGTCACTCCAAACGCGTCTACCGGCCAATGCTAGTGAAATCGCGCCAAAGCCAGTCCTGTATCGCGTTTGAGCGCACCCGGTCGGATTGCTCCCGGAACCAGTTCGACCACTAGACCTTGGTTGGTTCCTCCCGCTGCCAACTGTCGCATGAATTGGATCAGAGGTCATCTGTAGAGATGGTTTTTCTGATGCTGCTGGTCCTCCATGTTGTTGCCGATTCGCGTGCGTCACCACTTACGACGTGGTCGAACGGCTACGGGCCGAACCAAGCTGCAAGTTGGCAGGCATCGTGATGATCCTGGAACTGCCGGTCGTGCTTGAGATTCGCGGAGCGTCGTACGACCGGCGGGCAAGCCTCATTTTCGACGATCCTGATTGCAAGCGACGAGAGTTTGCGCGACAGCATCCCCTGACGCACCAACATGGTTTCCTGAGTGGCTGGAAGATTAGTTCCTGATGATCGACCTCGTCCGCTGATCCCCGGATCGGGCCAAAGCAAGGCCCATGCGTGTCAGGATCGTCGCCAGGCGAGGCTGCGTAGGGGACCTCATTCTCATAGTCCGTCAGTGCGAAAGCAACATGTGTATTGGCTGTCGAACAATCCAGCTAGATCATGCCCAATCTCTCGCATTGCCCCTCCTTGCCACTCAAGCAGTTTCCACTAACGTCGGTGATGGCAGAGTTGCAGCGGGCGTTGGCAGGGCCCACTCTAAACTGTTCATCCCACCGGCACTTCCCCGTGGAAACCCGAACGTGCTGCTATCCGTCCGATTCGCTTGTCTCTCCGCTCTCCCGTTGAAACCGAGGTTCTGTCGGTACTTCCTCCAGAGGCGCAACGTTTCCCTCAGGCAGCCACAGCCTTGCTCGTTCCATGGCTTTCTCCCGAGCGCGCCAGGCGTCGAAGTGGCGTGGACGTAGAAGCCTCGTCGGATTCCGGTCCCACTCTCCATAGTAAGAGCTGATGCGACCCTGTTGAAGCGGAGCCACCGCTCCGGTTCGGGCATGCACCAGCACAAACTCCCATCTTGGCTGGGGACCCCAGGTGAGCGCTTCGCTTGGAAGCTTGCCTTCCTCGACTCTGTTGGCGATTGCCCAATCCGCAATCCAGCCGGTCTGGTACCAGATGCGCCATGTGGTGCCATCCTGAACCGGATACCTCTTGGGATCGTAGCGGATTTTGCTGATGCCCCACCTAGGCTTCTCTCCAAAGTACCTCAGGCCGATTGCCCAGCCGAAATGCCAGTCCTCACTCGTTCTGGACCATTTAATGACCTTGCTACCTCGCCAGGGGAAGTCTTCAGCCACCTCGCCGCGAAGGTCCATGTACTTGATCGGGTAGGCGTCCAAATAGGCCTTGGCGACGTCTATGGCCTCCCATTCGTCCAGACAGAGAACGCAGGGCGCGGCCTTGTACGTCCTCGAGGGCTCGTCTTGGTCCCTGGGGTTTCTCGGACGCTCCGGGAGGTCCCACGCGCCTGGGGGAGAATCCAAGTCGGAAAAGCGCAGTCGACTTGCGTTGTTGTTCTGAGAAACCGAGCTTGGTCCGCCATCTGCCGGAGTCGGTTCGTCGTCGACCTCTTCCGCAAGCACGGAATGGCCGCCCAGAAAGCCCGCTGCCGAGGATGCCGCAAGGATCGCGGACAGGCTGCGTTTGGAGATTGCGTTGAACATGATCGCTCCGTTTCGTTCGGGACCCTCAGTTCACGAGGATATGCTGTTCACGGAAACCTGTGATGGTTGGATGCCGGAAGAGTTCGTTACCCTCTTGGTTCGACTGGCGTGGGTCGCGCTCGCGCAAGCGACCTCGGGGTTTCTTGGTGCGATCGACGGGCGGCTTGAGGTATTTCCGGACGGGCGACTGGGGAAGGTGATGGAGCATCCGACGATTGGCCTTATAGTTGGCACCGTAATGATCGTCCAAGCTCAAATTTTCACTGAAGTTGTCTAGATTGCTTATCTCGGTTCCTTCAGTGCAACTTACGCGGACAACATCAAATTTCCCGTTGTGTCCCCGGATAACGCCAGTTTGGGCGTGTATGATGTGCGAAGCGATGCAAGGTACCCGATCCTTGGTCAGAACGGATTTGTGGTAGATCCCTCGGTCGACTTTCCGTTGGACGTCTTGTGATTCAATCCAACCGATCTGAAACCTGACTCTCCAGTTGAGATCGCGGCTCTGCGGATCCCTGCATTTTTCGCCAAGTTCATTAAACCCAGTAAAGGGACGCCTCTTTCGCGGAAGATTGACTTTTTCGTAAGGGGACAGATCGGGGTATGGTTCGATTCTTCCGCAATCCCTGCTGTCGATTGAACTGCGCCCATCCCAAGGAAAGTCCTCGATGATGGCAGCTCGGTACCCAAGTGGTTCAATGCCTATCTCGCGGTGGTACACCTGAAAGATGTCAATCACCTGCTCCTCTTTGAGACATCCCTGGCACGGAGCGGGCTTGTAGTTCCGAGGAGCTCCAATGGGCGGGAGAGGCTCTGGAGGCAGGCCGTGTCGACGATACAGCCACCTGAGATTGCCAAGCTCG
>JAGWBL010000062.1 GCA_021295935.1 Pseudomonadales bacterium | reverse complement strand
AGAGTACCTGGTCATCGAGATCCGGGATCTGAGCCTAGACCCCGTGATCTCCAGACTCGATGCAGTGGAGAAAGGAGCGAATGTGACACATCACCACATCGTCTTCCTGCGGGTCGCACTAGGCCAGGATGCCACTATCCGCAAGCAAGTCGAACCAGTCTTCGCTCTTGCGCAGTTTGGCATTCTCGAAGTTCGTCTAGTGTTCCTGCAGCACGACATCCATCATCCGCAGCGCTCTCTCCTCGTTGTTCAACACAGGGCCGCGTTTCAGGCCACAACCGGCGGGAACCGGGGGTGTTCAACAAAGACAGCGCAAGGCCGCCCTGCGCGACAAACGGCTGCGTCCATGCATGTTCCCGCTTGTCCGCCACCGACAGTGCCGCCGCGATTCCTTGGTCAATCGGTGGTGTCTCCAACAACCACCACGTATGCATCGTCTCGGATCTCGCTCAGCCACTCTTCCAGGCGTTCGTTGTAGAACCGGTTGTAGAGAACGTTCAACGCCAGATCGTTGAGCTTCTCCTCGCTCATGTCCTCCATGCGTCGACCCATCACCTCCAAGATGTGCCAGCCGAAATCAGTCTGGAACGGTTCCGTCAGCTCGTCCAAGGGCGCGTTTCGTGCCGCCTTCTGAAATTCCGGGACGAACCCGGCAATGTCCGCCCAGCCGAGATCGCCGCCGACGAGGGCCGAGCCTGGATCGTCGGAAAACTCCTCCGCCAACGCTCCAAAGTCCTCACCTGCGAGGATTCGTCCCCGCACCTCCTCTATTTCGGCCTTGGCATCCTCAAGGGACTTGATCGTGGAAGGCTTGACGAGGATGTGACGGATGTGCCAGCGCTCTTCCTCCGCCAACGTGGCGCCTTGGCGCTCCAGCACCTGGACGATGTGCAAGCCCAAGGCGTTGCGGATGGGTTCTGCAATCTCGCCGGTCTTCAAGTCCTGCACCTGCTCCACGAACAGGCTTGGAACTTCAGACAGCTTGCGCCAGCCCATATCGCCGCCTTCCAGTGCGGTTGACGACTCCGAATGGCGTATGGCCAGGCTTGCGAAGTCCGATCCGGTGCGCAGTTGCTCGACAAGCAGATTGGCCTTCTCCTCCAGGGTCGCGCCCTCCTCTGGCAACTTGTCCGATCCCGGCTTCAGCAGGATGTGTCCCAAGCGGAACTGATCCGACGCGTATTCCTTGAACGCGGGTGTGGCCCTGAAGGTCGCCACTTCCTCGGAGCTGATGAAGATCAGCCGGTCGACCATCGCCCGTTGCAGTCTCTGCATCACCAGCGATTGGCGAAGCTCCTCTCGAAACTGGGTGTACTCCGCACCCTCCGTCTCGAGTTGTTCCCTGAGCCTCTCCACGGTCAGATTGTTCTGTTGCGCATACGTCGCGATGGAGTTGTTCAGCGTCTCGTCGTCCACGAACACGCCGCGCGCTTCAGCCATTTGCAGCTGGATTCGTTCCAGGATCAGGCGTTCGAGGATGCGATCCTCGATCAATGCCTGCGACGGCCTTTCTGATTCCGGAACCTGGGCGTTCTTCAGCTGGAGCAGAAACGACTGGTAACGCTGATCCACTTCCGACCGAAGCACGATGTCATCATTGACGGTCGCAACAATCGAGTCGATCTGCACTGGTTCGGCATGAGCTGCCCCAGCCAGCAGCGAGTCGGCGACTGCCCACATGGGTCCGATCGATCTACCAAGCGATTGTTCGACTACCGATCCACTTATTTCTCTCCAACCCTGCAAATCCGGGCATGCCTCTCGAAAGCGCCTCTTCCAGACCTGAATCCCACGCCAAGAACCTCTCCAGATTGATCTGAAGAAGCACGGTCCTTTCATGAACGGAACTGGAGCCCGCACGTGAGAGATCTGGTCGCATCCGCTCCCTGCCCATCAATCGAAAGGTCAAGCAGCAACTCTTGTATTGGATGCCTGCAAACGCGTCCAGGTTGCGTTTTCGCAGACGGTCCATCCGACCGCTGGCAAACGCGGCCCACTTCCGGTTCAGCGGGAGCGCCGCGCCAGCGCTGATCTCCTCAATGCCCTCCCTTCGGTGCCGCACAACACCCAGGTGGAGCACGGAGCCGCGCTCTCCTTGGCGCAATGCCGAAAAATGCAAGCTGTTCGGCTTGGGCATGCCTCGATACGCCGTCCCGCCCAATTCGGCGCGCAACCGGTCCGTCGGAGCGACCTTGAGAGCGGCAACGATCATGGTTGCCGGCCACGCGATGGCCTCGATCCCCGCGTCGACCTGGACGGAATTCGTGTGCACTCTGTGCAACATCCCCAAAGCTCCGGAAAACAACTCCCGATCACTGCTGCCGCCAAACACTCTGGACACGACACCCAAGGCGACATCTCTTCTCTCCGGAAGTCTGTCACGTCCATTGACCTGCCAAATATCGAAGAGTGTCTCGTAATGGAAAGTCCGTCGCCCGTTGTCGAACTGTGCCAGCTCCAGTTGAGGAACGACCCAGTCGATGCCGGTCGCGAAGTTCCTGCTGACCACTTGGCCGCGCATTTCCAGAGTCTGGCGAAAACGATCGTTGCCCAGGTCGATGTCCCTCCACGCCCGAATCTTCCCGCCCGCGAACAGGCTGTAAGCCAGTCTCCGTTGCCCCATGGTCTCCTCGCGGACGTCACGGCTGACGGAATAGAAAGTGGCATGGCCCGTGCTTCCGCCGTAGACCTCGATTGGCCCAAGCTGAACATGCTTCTCGAGGGTGGTGTCCAGATGAGATCTCTGTCCGCTGCTGACGGCGACGGGCAATCCGCCGTCGGTGGCCTTGAACCTCGTGAACGAGCCCTCGACTCTGGTGTCCACCAACCAGAGTCGCTTGAGCGTGCTGAACTCGATGGCAGGCAGCGTGGCATAGGACAGCATCCCATCCACGTTGAGGACGGGAGCTTGAACCCGCAATCCCACGTCCAGTTCCCCCCTCGTCCAGTGAAGACCGATGACCGAAGGTGTCCAAGTCGCCTCCGAATTGCCCCACGCGTAGTTGGAGTCCTCGAACCGGACCCAGGACCACCAACTGCTCGAGTGGGCTTCATGCGAAACCGACAAGACCCAAAGAGGATCGTCCGGAGGTCCGCGGTAGTAGTCGGCGGCCTCCGATCCGGGATCCGCCCAAAGCGCCTTCATCCAGTCGTAACGGACTGTGAGTGGCTCGCCGCGTGCACGCATCCGGACCTCGCCTTCGATGCCGGCGCCCCACTCGCTGCGGACCCGCGGCGCTATCGTCAGGTCGTAGCTCTCGCCCGGGCGCAGTTGCACAGGCAACATGATGTCGGTTCCTAGCACTGGGTGCGTGCCGACGTAAGGCACCCACCGATTCTCCTTCGGATCCCTTGAGAGAGGAAAACTGAACCAGGGCAGGTAGAGCACGGGCACCTTGCCCACCAACAAGGTCGCCCGCCGAAGAACGACGGTGTTGTCCTCCTCGGAAGCCGTCAAATGCGCCGCGTTGAACCTCCACGATTCCTCGCCCACGGGACATGAGGACATCTGCACCGATTCGATGTCGATGCCGTCAGCAGACCCAACCACTCGGTCGGCGGTTCCCTGGAACCCATCTCCGAGCCCCGAAAACTCCACCGCATCCACGACAAACGAAGCCTCGCCCAAGTTCACCGTCCCCCGTTGGCCGCTCAACTTGACGAGCTGAGTCCTGGCTGTCATGCCGGCATCCAGCGACACAGTCCGGGTCAACGGGTCGTACTTCGCCCGGGGAGTGGTTACGAGGAGAGAGCCGGACCGCACCGACACACTCCCCGCAAGGAGAGTCGTACCATCCTCGGCGGCCTCTGCACGGTCGCTTCTCAGAACCATGCCCTGTTCCGCATCCTCGTCTTCAAGACTCGGAAGAGGATCAGTCTCGGCCTGGCTGGTTGGACACGGCGCAGCGTCCGAGACTTCGTCGGCATCGTCAGCAGAAATTGTCAGTCCCGCCAGCATCCAGGCGACCGAACCTGCCAGCAACGGCACGAGTCTTCGCAACATCGGCGAATCTTATCAGTACCGAATCCATGCGAAGCCTTCCATCTCTCCCGTCGCCGTACGGCTCGCCGGGCAGCGAAAGCCCGGATGCAGGGCCAGCCCGAGCATGCTCATCGCCCTTGAAGAGCATCGGCTCGCCCTCAACCTCCAGGCGAGGCAGTCTCCGAGATGCAGCGAGGCGTTGTGCTTTCCCTGGCCGCAGCTTCGCCAAGCGCGACGAACTGCTTCGCCGTAGCTGGGACAATCTCCGTGACCCCGCGTTGAAGGAACTCATCCGAAAGCGCCCCCCCGATTCCGCAGCATCGCACATCTCGACAACGATGCATGATTCCAGCGAGTTGACCACCGAGACTAGTCAGGATGGGGAATCCGCTTTCGCTCTTTCGAACCTCTTCTCGCGAGATGCGCGATATAGGACTGCGAGAAGCGCGGAACTGTCGACAATCAACCGAGAGCGCCTTGGTCGTTGCAATGCGCCTCAACACGCTCAACGGCGGCCGCTCCGGACCAAGACAGGAAGCACACCATTCTGCAGTTTCGCGCATTTCTAAATGCCTGATCGGGGTGACGTTCACATGCCGCTCCCGTTCGAGACACTCGCGCAGTGCGAAGGCGGTGGCGCTACCGTCACGGTGTTCCCGGTCAGACTTGCCAAGACGCGGGAGCGCCGAGAGGCCGAACTCTATACTCCATGCATGCCTGACTGTCGCCACGCATCACTGCTGGAATGGTGCAACGACCGCTCTCCTGTTCGGGTAAGTGAACTCGAGCCCCTCGCAACCGAAGCAAGCACCCGCTCGTTCTGGCGCGTGCATTCGGACCTCTCCCCAAGAACATGGATAGTGATGGACTCTCCACCGGATTCGGAAAACAACCGGCAGTTCGTGGCTCTTGCGCGAGTGTTCAAGAAAGAAGGCGTCCCGGTTCCCGAGGTCTATGCGTTCGATGCCGAGCGGGGTTTCCTGTTGGTTGAGGACTTCGGGAACCGTTTGTTCCTGAACGAGTATCCGCGTTCCGACCAATTCGAGCTCATCAAGCTGGCAGTGTCGACCCTTGCTGGAATTCAACGGGTGGAGGATGCAGCCATTCCACCGTACGAGCAGGCAAGGTTTCACATGGAACTGGACATTTTTCGGCAGTGGACTTGCGGAGCGATGCTCGAACTCGCATCGCAGCCCCTCAACCAGATTGAGCAAGACCTTGTCGAAGCGATCTTTTCCCAACCGCGATGCACGGTCCACCGGGACTTCCATAGTCGAAACCTGTTGCTGAGGACACGCCCCGGACCGAGGGCAACCGAGAACAGCGGGGACCTCTCCATCGGGATCGTGGATTTCCAGGACGCCCTGGTCGGCCCTTGCACCTACGATCTCGCTTCTTTCGCGTTCGATTGCTACTGGGAGTTTGCACCACGAGAAATCGAACATTGCTTCGCACTGGGCTGGCAAGCTCTACCCTTGGCGCAACGGCGCCAGGTGGGTTCAATCATCGAGTTTCGAAGGATGACGGAACACGTTGCCTTGCAACGCATGCTGAAAGCGGTCGGAATCTTTTGCCGGCTCTTGTTGCAACGGCAACGCGACAGCCATGTGCGCTATGTCGTTCCCGTGCTCCAGCGTGCCGGGACCTTGGCGCTCAACCACCCGTCGATGTCGGATCTTGGAAGGTGGCTGCTGGACTGCGTCGCCCCGGCCGCCCAATCTCGGCTGGAGTAGCACCCGCCATATGAAGGCGATGATTCTAGCCGCGGGACGCGGTGAACGACTCAGACCGCTCACGGACACCGTTCCAAAACCCCTGGTTCCCATCGCGGGCAAGCCGTTGATCGTTCACCAGCTCGGTTGGCTTCGCCGCGCCGGTGTTCGGGAGATCGTGATCAATGTCTGGCATCTGGCGGACCAGATCGTTGCATGTCTGCAGGACGGGTCCGCTTGGGGCGTCCGGATCCGCTGGTCGCGAGAATCCGAACTGCTGGACACGGGCGGAGGCATCGCCAACGCTCGGCATCTGCTGGGGGCGGAGCCGTTCATTCTGCTCAATGGAGACATCTGGGCCGACTACGACTTCGCGCGCTTGGTCGATCGGCCCAATGATGACCCTCACTTGGTGCTGACACCAAAGCCCGATTTCAAGCCAACCGGCGACTTCTCCTTGGTCGGTGATCGCGTGGCCAGGCCCGAACCGAGCTTGAGAACTCTCACGTACTGCGGAATCGCGGTGCTGCAAAGGAGTCTCTTCTCCAACATTGACACTCCCGTCTTCTCCCTCACTCGCGACCTCCTGTTCCACGAGACTCGTGCCGGAAGGGTCAGTGGCGAGATCTTCTTGGGCGCCTGGTACGACATCGGAACGCCAACCCAATTGAATCAAGTCAGGAAGGTCGCCGAATGACGATAGCAGCACGAACACTCCATTCTGCTCGAGAGCCCAATGAGAGAGGTACAAGAGCGTTGCAAGTCTGAAACAAGATGGTCGGCAAAGACCGGTTGTGGATCGATTTGCGCCACAACCTCCTTTCGCGGCGTACAGCCAGC
>JAGWBL010000061.1:9444-10313 GCA_021295935.1 Pseudomonadales bacterium | reverse complement strand
TCTACCACGAGATTGACACTGCCTTCATGCGCGAGAACTGGACGTGGCAGGAGGTCAAGTAACAAGTCGACCAGGTCTTTCGCAGCGAGGACCCAGGTGACTATCTGATTGTTCTCTCCGAGGGTAGGCTGGTGAACTTGGGGAACGCGATGGGACATCCCTCCCGGGTCATGGACGGCTCCTTCGCCAATCAGGTTCTTGCCCAGATTCACCTATTCGAGCAACGATGGGCGGATCAGCCGCCCAACCAGCGCGCACCGGTTTCTGTTGACGTGCTGCCACGGAAGCTCGACGAGGAAGTAGCCGCTCTGATGGTGGAAGGTCTTGGCGGAGTGGTGACTCGGCTCACGTCACGACAGGCGGACTACATCAACGTCTCAGAGGATGGTCCCTTCAAGCCAGACGACTATCGCTACTGACGCTATACGATGCTGCCAGATCCGCGGCCGCTGTACTTGTCCTTCAACAGTCTCTTGAAGAGCTTGCCGGTGGGTTGACGCGGCATCCGATCAATGAAGTCCACCGACTTCGGGCACTTGAAGTGCGCTAGGCGCTCGCGAGCGTAAGCGATGAGTTCCTCGGCCAACGCATCGTCAGCAATGGCCTCTGGACGTACCTGCACCACCGCCTTGACTTCTTCACCGAGATCCGCATCGGGCACTCCGAAGACAGCGATGTCCTCCACGGCGGGATGCATGATCAGCGCGTTCTCCACCTCCTGCGGGTAGATGTTCACGCCGCCCGAGATGATCATGAATGTGGCGCGATCGGTCAGAAAGAGATAGCCTGCTTCGTCGACGTGTCCGACATCGCCATGCGTGGTCCAGTTGGAGTGATGGGGGTGTCGGGCTTCGTTGTTCTTCTGAGGA
>JAGWBL010000061.1:2722-9283 GCA_021295935.1 Pseudomonadales bacterium | reverse complement strand
ACCGTACAACACGGTGCCAGCCTAGAACTCGAACAGCATGGGGCCCCACCAGTCGAACATACGGTGTTTGACCGCGACCGGGCACGGAGAGGCCGCATGCATGGCAACACGGTGGCTTGAGAGGTCCCATCGGAGGCGTTGTGCCTCCGGGAGCTTCAACATGCGGCTGAACATCGTGGGCACCCACTGGCTGTGGGTGACGCGCCACCGCTCAATGGCCTCCAGGGCCGCCAGCTCGTCGAACCGCGGCATGACGACGGCCGTGCCTCCAAGCATCTGCACGCTCAGGCAGAAGGCGAGTGGAGCCGCGTGGTAAAGCGGTGCAGGCGACAAGTAGATCGCGTTCGAATCGACGCCCCATAGCTGGGACTGGAGCCTTGCCACAGCGGAGCCCGGTTCGTCTACCGAGCGATCGGGTAGCGGCCGAACGATGCGCTTGGGTTTCCCGGTTGTTCCCGAACTGTAGAACAGTAGATCGCCAGCGGGTTGTTTCGCGAGTCGCAGTCTCGAACACTCCGCTATGGCTGTCTCGAAATCGTCGTAGCCCGGCATGTGGCCCACCGACAGCCAGTGCGAACACGAAGGCACGAGGTGACGGAGTTTGGTCGCGATGGCCCTCATCTCCCTGGATGAAACGAGGACTTGGGCATCGCAGTCCTCAAGGATGTAGGCGGCCTCATCGGCATTCAGATAGCGATTGATCGGTGTCAGGTAGAGACGCGAACGGAGAGCAGCCCACGCGACATCGAGGTAGGTGAGGCTGTTCTCCATGAAGATGGCGAAGTGGTCGCCTCGTCTCAACCCGAGACCGTGCAGGTAGTGAGCGACTTGATTCGAACGTTCGTCAAGATCGCGGTATGAACGGATCTCGGACGTCTGCGAGTTGACTGCGGCAGCTCGTTCTGGCGATTCCTGAGCCCACGTTCCGACGTACATGGCCTGTTCCCCCGCTGTCAGACGCCATCAGGCGGACCTGAAGGGCCGTTCGTGCTGCACCGACCGCAAGAATGTTACGCCTGCCACCGAGGCTGTTCGCGGGCGTGCCACGTCCGAAGAGGAGTACACGGCGAGACGTGGCGCATGGCGAGAGCCAACGGCAACCGGCGTGCTCTGCGTTGTCACTTCTTGTGAACCGTCCTACGGTCGACGCTTGCTGTCCTATACTGAACTTCTGCCAGACGGACATGCTTGAGGTGGATCATGTCTAGGACGGTTCGAGAGATTCTTGAGGATCGCGGTCGACCGGAGGTGGTGTCGGTCGCGCCGATCGCGACGGTCTACGAGGCGATAGACCTCATGTCCAGCGCGGCGGTGGGCGCGTTGCCGGTAGTGCAGGAGAAGCAGCTCGTCGGCATCATCTCTGAACGGGATTACGCAAGAAAGGTGATTCTCAAGGAACGAGCTTCCAAGAGCACCCGCGTGTCCGAGATCATGACCATGGACGTGGTCACGGTTTCTCCAGGGGATTCCGTGTCTGACTGCATGCACTGCATGGCAGAGCACCGTATCCGCCACTTGGTTGTAGTTGACGAGGGCTGGCTTGTCGGCATGCTCTCTCTCCGGGACCTTCTGGACGAGATCATCCACGAACAAGCCGCGAAGATCGACCAGCTCGAACACCACATTCGTGGGGCGTGGCAAGTCGTTCAAGAGTGGAACATGACGCAAGACCGGGATGGCGGTTCGGCAGGTTCGAAGGAACTCGCAGGGTGATTGACTTGGGGTTGCTTTCAAGGCGGGCAGTTGCCTTTGGAACGAAGAGCCCTCCCTCGGGTGCCGCGCCGGCAAGAGTCGATGCAGGAAGAGGTGTCCTGATTGCACGGATGGGGATGAACGCCCTCACACACTGGTTTAGGAGGATTTGATGGAGTCACGCGCAGCGATCGCGTACGCGGCCGATGCCCCGTTGGACATAGGGTCCGTCCAACTCGACGGCCCCCGAGCGGGCGAAGTCCTGATCGAGATCAAGGCCACCGGGGTTTGCCATACCGACGCCTACACCCTCTCCGGAGCGGATCCGGAGGGTGTCTTCCCCAGCGTCCTGGGGCACGAAGGTGCGGGCGTTGTGGTCGACATCGGTCCGGGCGTCCGGAGCGTGGCACGAGGCGACCATGTGATCCCCCTCTACACGCCGGAGTGTCGCGACTGCAAGTTCTGCAAGTCCGGCAAGACCAATCTCTGTCAGGCCATCCGAAGCACTCAGGGCCGAGGTGTGATGCCGGACGGCACGTCACGGTTCTCCGTCGGTGGGGAGACCCTTTACCACTACATGGGAACATCAACGTTCTCCAATTTCACGGTCTTGCCCGAAATCGCCGTGGCGAAGATCCGGAAGGATGCGCCGTTCGACAGGGTCTGCTACATCGGATGCGGAGTCACGACAGGGTTGGGTGCGGTCATCAACACCGCGCGAGTCGAGCCGGGATCCAATGTCGCGGTCTTCGGACTCGGGGGCATCGGCCTCAATGTGATACAGGGCGCTCGCTTGGTGGGTGCGGACCGGATCATTGGTGTCGACATCAACTCGGCGAAGAGAGGTCTCGCCGAGAAGTTCGGCATGACCGACTTCCTCAATCCGAACGACTCCGCGGACGTTGTTGCCGAGATCGTCGATCTCACGGACGGCGGAGTGGATTACTCGTTCGAGTGCATCGGGAATGTTGACGTGATGCGGCAGGCGCTGGAGTGCTGCCACAAGGGCTGGGGCGAGAGTGTCATCATCGGAGTTGCCGGCGCGGGCCAGGAAATCTCCACTCGACCTTTCCAGTTGGTCTCGGGCCGCGTGTGGCGCGGGACGGCATTCGGTGGCGCCAAGGGTCGAACCGACGTGCCGGGGATAGTGGACTGGTACATGTCAGGAAAGATCAACATCGACGACTTGATCACTCACACCATGCCCCTCGAAGCAATCAACAACGCATTCGATCTGATGCACAAGGGCGAGTCCATCAGGTCGGTAGTTCTGTTCTGAAAGGGGAAGCCCCCGCCGAAACGGCCGAGATTCGATCCCAAGGTCGATGCGAGCGTGCTTTGTCCTTGCGTTTCCCCAAGCAAGGAGCCTGGCGGGGCTCAGACGTCTACGAACACCTTGAAGCCACCGTAGATCATCCGATTCCCATCAAACGGCATGGGCAGCTGGTCCGGTTGCAGACGGGGGTCCTTCATGAGCTTGGGCATGGCGGTATTGCGAGCCTCCTTGGAAGGCCAGAGCATCCAGGCAAAGCAGACGGTTTCATCGTCACGAACCTGGACTGCCTTGCGAAAGGACGTGAGTTCCCCATCAGGCACGTCGTCTCCCCAGCACTCTACCACCCGCAGCACGCCATGTTCCTTGAACACCTGGGCCGAGATTTCGGCAACTTCCTTGTACATGGCCTTGTTTGCCGTGGGAACCGCCACGACAAACCCATCGACGTAGCTCATAACCGGGATCCTCCATGGGCCTTCGACCCTCGCTTGCGAGTGCGGTCGGGTCAACCTCTTGCACAGTCATGATAGTGCGACAGAAACGTGGCCCGAGTTCGTTGACGGGTCGCCGCAGCAACTGCTCGTCGAGCAACTGCCGGTTTTGCGAAGGGTGTCGCGCTGCGGTACCGTCCAATTCACGATTTCGGTTCTCAACCGACTCGTGCGCGTGCTGGCGAGCTCGCCCATTCCTGAGGGAGCTGAACCGGTGCCAGAGCCCATCGTTTCGGACCGGGCGTCGTTCTCGACATTACCAGTGGTGGATCGAGGGCGAGCTGATTCGGCGAGAGGTCGGCTTCAGGCAGGCAAGACCGCCGCACGATCCTCCGTGCCCCCGAACGGTTCCAAGCGGGAGTAACTGAGCCATCTCGGCGCGCAATTGGTCCGACAGGACGTTCTGGACAGCGGACAACCTTCCGATCATGCGGGGGATGAACTCGGCGTCCGTGGACCTCGTCTGCTTGGATCCTCCATTCAATTCCAGGAACGACTATGCCGCTGCGGCAGGGAGCCGGGCGGAAGGCATGGGTTTCCAGGACACGTGGAGTCGGGAAGACGTGGATCCGGCTTGGCTGGACCTCATCGAGGCCAAGCACCCATCAGTGTGGCAGGTGCTTCGAGCCGCTGCGCTCGAGTCGGATCGGGCCTACCTGGCGTACATGGCGGTTAGATTGCTCGAGGTGAGTCGGCTGCTGAAGAGAACTGGGTCGCTCTACTTGCACTGCGATCCAACAATGAGCCACTACCTCAAGCTCGTGCTCGACGCGATTTTCGGCCGCCAGAGGTTCTTGAACGAGATTGTCTGGTCGTACGGACTCGGAGGCTCGTCGAAGCGCGCCTACTCCCGAAAGCACGACATCATCTTGTTCTACTCGGTCTCGAAGGAGTACACGTTCACCAAGCCGCAGGTTTCCTCATCCAGCGCCCGGATGAAGGGGGCCCCGAAGGGAATGCTGGATGTGTGGACCGATGTGCCTGCCTTGAACAACATGGCCCGCGAGCGAACGGGCTACCCGAAGCAGAAGCCACTTGCCCTGCTTCGACGCATCGTGGCGGCCTCAAGCCGTGAAGGGGACCTGGTGCTCGACCCGTTCTCTGGATGCGCAACTGCGCTGGTGGCGGCTGAAGAGCTCTCCCGCAACTGGGCTGGCATCGATGTTGATCGGCGTGCCCACCGTCTCTTGCTGGCGCGCATGAGGGAGCTGACCGAGCCAGTTCTGACTATCGAGCATCGAACGGACGCACCGAGGAGAACGGATCTGGAGGGGCCGGTTGCCAAGAACACCAGCCGCATGGTGAATTGCCTGCTGGAAGAGCAACGGACTCGCTGTTTCGGCTGTCGGCGCGATGGCCTGCAGGGCGAGCTGGAACCCGTCCACATCATCGATACGGAACAGGGAGGGTCTCGCCAGCTAGACAACCTGATGCTGTTGTGTCCGATTTGCAAGCGGGCAAGATCGGCGCGGTCCAAGGATTACTTTCTTGCCCGCCTTTCGGATCCGGACGGCACCCATTTCGCGTAGCGGTCTGGCGCTGGTTGCTCAACTCGCAAGGGACCAGCGCTCAGGACGAAGGAACTACTTCCTCGTTTCCGCTCGTTTCACACCCAAGGTGGCCAGCGCGGCTGCAATGTCGACGGCCGCTGATTTCGGCTCCACATTCCGGTCGACGTGCAACACCTTGCCGTCCATGCCGATGTAGAAGGTGTGTCGCTTGGCAAGGCCGCGCTCCGACAAGACTCCGTACGCGTCGGCTGTCTTGCGTGTGGCGTCCGCGAGCAAGGGAAAGTCCGCACCCTGTTGCTCCGAAAACCCCTTCTGCTGTTCGATGGGGTCTACGCTGGCCATGAAGTAGTCGACGTCGAACTCCCGGATCAGGTGACCCTGTTCCTTGAGCGACTTGCACTCGATCGTGCAACCGCGGGTGTAGGCCTTCGGGTACCAAGCGAGGACCACAGCACGATCCTCCAGGAGCTTCGATAGGCGGTAGGTCTTGCCGTCACTGCCGGGGAGTTCCCAGTCGGGGGCGGTGTCCCCAACGTCCAGCAGCTCATCGGATGGCGCCGGTTCGACTTCCGCGTACAGCGACAGCGCTGCAAACAAGGGGATGAAGGCGATGGAAGTTCGAAGGGCCAGCATGGGTGAGTTCCAGTCGATGTCAGGGAGTCTTGCATACCAAGGCAGACCAGTATAACAAGTCCATGACCCCTTCACTTTCCTGTTCGACCGTTCGGAGGTGGACACACCCGGTGTTCGCTGCTCTGTCCTGATTGTGGAAGAAAGGAGAACGCGGACACGGCCAGGACGGCGCCAACGGCTTGGCAAGCGATGAAGGGACCCGCATCGACGGGAGCGATCCCTGTGAAGGTGTCCGTGAGGACTCGTCCGAGGGTCACCGCGGGATTTGCGAACGACGTGGAGGAAGTGAACCAGCATGCGGCGGTGATGTACAGGCCGACCATCGCCGAGACCGCGTTCGGACGGACGCGAAGAGTCCCCAGAATCGTGCTCACGAGCCCGAACGTGGCAACGACTTCCGCCAGCCACTGGCCCATTCCACTCCGTGGTTGAGTCGCAGTCTGAACGAGATCCATCCCGAACATCGCGTGCGCCGCAACAACGCCAGCCACAGCTCCTCCAGCTTGCGCAAGGACATACCCGGTCGAATGCTGAATCGATATCTGCTTGCGCAACGCGAATCCGAGGGTCACAGCCGGGTTGAAGTGCGCGCCGGAGAGTGGCGCTAGCACGGTGATCAGCACGGTGAGCATCGCGCCTGTAACCACGGCGTTCGCGAGCAGAGCCACGGCCGAGTTGTCCGCAGCAAGGTCGTCGGCCATGATTCCGGATCCCACCACCGCTGCGAGCAGGAACATGGTGCCAGCCGCTTCCGCAACAAGCCGGGTGAGAAGGGAGTCATTCATGGTCGTTGCAGTGCCTGCTTTGTCGGTTCCAGTCAATTGCGCGTCGAAAACGTCCGCGCGTGTCAGGCTGAGAAGAGTGGACGCGCTGACGCGGGACATCCGCGCAATCGCCAATGCAGTTCATCCAACAAGCGCGTTTCCGTTTTCGATAAGCGGGGAAGTCTGGCAAAATA
>JAGWBL010000061.1:0-2586 GCA_021295935.1 Pseudomonadales bacterium | reverse complement strand
TGCTCCCGCGCCCGCCCGCGCCAACACAAGAGGGGTTCCTTGGTCATCCATGAAACAGGACGCGTAGTCTGATGGGTATGGCGATCGCATTGTTCATCGTGGTGGTGGGGACGGTCCTCTTCGGTGTGTTCTCGCCGTGGGAATTTTCGGAAATCGCCTCCAAATGGAAGTTCATCGACGTCACTGTGTTCATCACTTACTGGATGACGGGCGTCGCCTTCGTTCTCATCGGCCTGTTCATGGCCTACTGCTGTTGGAAGTTTCGACACCGGGAAGGCGCAAGGGCAGACTACGACCCCGAGAATCCACGCCTCGAATTCTGGCTTACCACCATCACCTCCATCGCAGTGGTGGTCATGCTTGCGCCGGGACTCGTGGTGTGGGAAGAGTACATCGACGTTCCGCAGGACGCAGTCGAGGTGGAGGTGCTCGCGGAGCAGTGGGCCTGGAGCTACCGGCTGCCGGGAGAGGACGGCATACTTGGAACTGCAGACATCACGCAAGTCTCCTTCGAGAACGCCTTTGGCCTCAACGACGACGACCCGCATGCGCAGGACGACATTCTCATCCAGAAGGGAAGCGGGTTGCATGTTCCTATCAATCAGCGAACCAAGATCCTGTTGCGTTCCAAGGACGTGCTGCACGACTTTTGGGTTCCCGAGATACGTGCCAAGATGGACGCGGTACCTGGCATGGTCACGTACTTCTGGTTTGATCCGCCTCGCTTGGGGGAGTACGAGGTCCTCTGTGCGGAGTTGTGCGGCCAGGGGCATTACCGCATGCGTTCGTTCATGACGGTGGACAGTCGCGCCGACTACTCAAGTTGGCTCGACGCGCAGCTGACCTGGGCAGAAGTCAAGGCAGGAGTCAAGCCGTTGGATCCCCTCGTTCTCAAGGGCAGAGATCTTGCGCAGACCAGTGGTTGCTTCGCATGCCACAGTCTGGACGGCACGGAGGTTGTGGGCCCGACTTGGAAAGGGTTGTGGGGACGGACGGTCGAGTTCACCGACGGCACGTCGATGGTGGTTGACGAGAACTACCTGCGCAAGTCGAACACCGATCCAGGCATCCAGGTGGTCGCGGGCTACACGCCGACGATGATCCCCTACGAATTCTCGGAAGAAGATATGTCCGCGCTGCTTGAGTTCATGAAGCGGCACGACGATCCGGCGGAAGAAGAATCGGAAGCGGGATTGACATCGGAACAAGGCGACGCCGCGACGTTGGATGCCAATTGACGCGCAGTAGCCAGACGATCAGGTTGGTGTAGAGGAAGGGCATGGCACAAGCGGAGATTCCCTATCAGGAGACAGTTGAGCTCAGTCATCCGCACAGCTGGCTGACGAAGTACTGGTTCAGCCAGGATCACAAGGTCATAGCGGTCCAGTACGGCATCACCGCCATGGCGGTCGGGCTCGTCGCTCTAGTCCTGTCGGATCTGATGCGGTTGCAGATCGGATTTCCGGGACTGGTGGACTTCATCACTCCGGACTTCTACCTCCAGGCCTTGACCATGCACGGCATGATCATGGTGATCTACTTGCTGACCGCGTTCCTGCTGGGCGCCTTCGGCAACTTCTGCATCCCGCTGATGCTGGGCGCTCGGGACATGGTGTTCCCGTTCGTGAACATGCTCAGCTACCACGTCTATCTGCTGTCGGTCGTGGTTCTGTTGCTGGGCTACTTGCCCGGGTTGGGGGGGCCGACCGGCGCTGGCTGGACGCTATATCCGCCGCAGGCGATCCTGGAGGGCACTCCGGGATCCAGCTGGGGCATTCTTTCGATGTTGCTCTCGCTGGCGATCTTCATCGTCGCCTTCACCATGGGCGGCTTGAACTACATCACCACTGTCCTTCAGGCCAGAACTCGCGGCATGACCCTCATGCGGATGCCCCTTACGGTATGGGGGATATTCGTCGCCACATTTCTTGGCTTGCTGGCTTTCCCGGCTCTGTTCGTCGCAGCGGTGCTGATGGCGTTCGACAAGCTCATCAACACCAGCTTCTTCATGCCTGCCATCGTGTCCCTCGGACAGCATCTTGACTACACGGGCGGAAGTCCCCTGCTGTTTCAGCACCTGTTCTGGTTTTTTGGGCATCCCGAGGTGTACATCGTCGCGCTGCCCGCGTTCGGAGTGGTTTCCGATCTCATTTCGGTGCACTCACGCAAACACATCTTCGGCTCTCGCCTGATGGTGTGGGCGATCGTCGCCATCGGCTTGCTCTCGTTCATCGTGTGGGCGCATCACATGTACGTTGCAGGCATGCATCCGCTGTTCGGGTTCTTCTTCGCGACCTCCACGCTGATCATCGCAGTGCCAACGGCGATAAAGGTGTACAACTGGACCCTCACCTTGTGGAGGGCGAACATCCGGCTGACCGTTCCCATGATGTTCGCTTTGGCGTTCGTGCTGACTTTCGTGTTCGGAGGCATCACGGGGCTTTTCCTCGGCAACGTGGTCATCGACGTGCCGCTTTCCGACACCTATTTCGTGGTCGCCCACTTCCACATGGTGATGGGCGTTGCGCCGATCCTCGTGGTCTTCGGCGGGATCTACCACTGGTACCCCAAGCTCACAGGGCGCAT
>JAGWBL010000060.1 GCA_021295935.1 Pseudomonadales bacterium | reverse complement strand
GGAACGATGTTCGTCGACCTGTCGTCAACCTCGAAGTTTCGGTATCCCCACGAGTGCCCGACACCGTTTATCACCCCGGCTCCGAACAGCGGGGTGTAAGCCATTTGCAAGCCCCAGACGACGATCCCGGCAGCGCCAAACAACGCGACCAGCACGACGCCATGCAGTCCGACACCCAGTACGGGGTGCTTCTCGTACAGGTTGCGCTCGATCCAGTCCGCAGGAGTCCCAGCGCCGTAAGTCTCGCGGATCTCTGCCGTGTCTGCCGTCCGATAGTGTTCGGTGCCCCGGAACATGATTTCGCGCAAACCGAGGATCATCGGGCTGTGAGGATCTTCCTCGGACTCGGTCACCGCGTGGTGCTTGCGGTGGATGGCGGTCCACGCCTTGGTGTTCATGCCTGTGCAGCACCAGAGCCAAGCCCGGAAAAAGTGTTGCAGTGCAGGGTGCAGGTCCAGGGACCGATGCGCAGAATAACGGTGGAGATAGACTGTGATCGAGATCGCGGTCACGTGAATGGAGAGGATCGTGTAGACCGCTGGCCACAGCCATGTGCTGCCCACGAATCCAAACCAATAGTCCATCAATTGCACGAGAGTCAGTTCCTAGTCGGGTGGCGAAGCAGAATTACAATTGTCGCAGATGCAGTGTGATCCCGCGAGGAGCGCCCGCTGACCGAGCAGACTGTCGACGCGCTTTGGCTCAGCCATCCAACAGGGTGTCCGAAGACCTGGCAGACGTCGGGAGGAGCGATCCGATTTGACTCCCCGAGCCACCGCATTGAGTAAGGTTCGATAGATGCGTTGCGACACTGGACGGTCGCTTGAAAGGGCTTGTTGCATCCATGCTTTGTGCCGCAGGTGAACTCAGGGAGCTGGAGGGCGACCCCAACTTGGTGGTCGTTGACTGCCGTGCCGCTCTGGGCAACCCTCTCTATGGACGCGAGCGCTACCTCGCTGGGCACATTCCAGGCGCAGTGTTCGCGGACCTGGATGTTGATCTCGCTGACCCGCCCGGACCCCGAGGCCGGCATCCCTTGCCATCCCGCGAACGATTTCGGGAGACTCTCCGCCGGCTAGGTGTCAGCAATCGCAGCCGGTTGGTCGCCTACGACGATCGAGATTGCATGTTCGCGGCGCGTTTCTGGTGGATGGTTCGATGGGCTGGCCATGGTCGCGTCTCCCTGCTTGATGGGGGATTCGCCGCCTGGCTCGCGTCCGGCGGACAACCTTCGACAGATCCCGAACCACCAAGAGAGGGAAAATTCGAGCTGGGAGAGCCGTTGACCAAGCAGGTCAGCGTTCACGACGTTCAACGCGGCGGACACGTGCTGGTCGACGCACGAACGGACGAGCGATTCCGAGGAAGGGTCGAGCCCATTGACCACACAGCCGGACACATCCCCGGCGCAACTTGCTTGCCTTTTCAGGGCAATGTGGCGGAGGACGGAAAGTTCGTGCGGAGGAGTCCTCGGTTCAAGTCACTCGAGAACGCGGACAACGTGGTCTGCTACTGCGGATCCGGTGTCACGGCAGCGCACAACATCTTCGCCATGGTCCTTGCCGGCCTCTCCGAACCCGCCCTGTACCCCGGTTCCTGGAGCGAGTGGATCGAGGATCCATCACGCCCGGTTGGTCGCTGCTGATTCCACCTCTCTCGCCTGCTCGGTGAACGAACAAGTCCGCCCAGCGGCGGTCGAATTTCGGGACGGCAGACTCTGGTCCACGAAGTTCGGCGACTTCTATTACCAGCAAGGGGGCCGCGCCGAACCCGAGCAAGTGTTCCTGGGTCCCGCCGCCATCTCGGACCGATTGGCGCGAGCGGAGCTGTTCACCGTCTCAGAGTTCGGGTTCGGGACAGGCATGAACTTCGCGGCGACCGTTGCGACATTTCTGGAGTCGTCAACAGCAAGAGGGCGACTGCGCTACCTCGCGTTCGAGAACCAGCCGCTGCACGTCGCGGATCTTCAGCGGGCCATGTCGTCGTGGCAGGATCTGCACCACATTCGGTCGGAATTCGAGTTTGCCTTTCCGCCGCCCGTTGCTGGATGGCACTCAAGACACTTTCTCGGCGGACGTGTACATCTGGCCGTGTTCGTAGGCGATGTCGCGACTGGACTTCGCCAGGTCGTCAGCCAGGACCAGCTCGGCGTTGATGCCTGGTTTCTGGACGGATTCGCACCTCGTCTCAATCCCGACATGTGGGAGTCGGAACTCTTCTCCCTCTTGAGCCGTTTGACGCTGCCAAACGGAACAGTCACATCGTTCTCCGTGGCTGGGCATGTACGAAGACATCTGGCAGAAGCTGGGTTTCAGGTGAAGAGGATTCCGGCACCGGGTCCCAAACGGCACACGCTCCTCGCACGGGTCGCTGAATCGAAGTTCAGGACGAAAACGCGTCCCCGCTCAGTGACCGTGGCAGGTTCAGGTCTTGCCGGCGCAACGGTCGCTCGAGCCCTCTCCGAGCGCAACGTGGAAGTGAGACTCCTGGCGCCTCGAGTGTCGAATCAATCCGAAGCATCGCAGATCCCCGCTGCGATCATGCATGCCCGCATGTCCAACACTCGGACGGCCCAAGGCCTGTTTCGAATTCACAGCTACTGCTTCGCCACCGTACGAGCGGCTGGCCTTGCCGGATCGACGCAAGTCGGCGCCATCCACTGTCCGGGAAAGAGTTTTCCGAAGTCTCGGCTTGAACAGGTTCGAGAAGCGCTTGGGCGCCCATGGGCTGATGCTCTCGACCTCGAGGAGATCAGCAAGCAAACGGGGATTCGAATCAACGAAGGAGCCGTCTGGTTTTCCCGGTCACGGTGGGTTCACGGACAGTCTTTGCGCCAAGCGCTCTGCGACGATGAACTGATCACCGTGGAAGAGCGCAGACTCCACGCGTCCGACGCGGTCGAGGGTGTTGTCGTCGTCGCGACTGGACCCGCGCTTCCTGCCTGCGTTGCATTGCCGCCGATAGAACTCACGGGGATCTGGGGCCAAATTGACGAATTCGCACTTCACGCTGAACTCGACCATCCGCTCATCATCCTTGCCGACGGCTACTTGGCCCTCAAGTCCGGAACGGCATTTGCGGGCTCAACCTACGAGCAGACACCGTGGCCTCCAGGCGAGGCCACGATCGCCAATCGCAGAAGACTCTCCTCCTTGTCCCGGCACCTCATCGGGAACCGTGTCAGCACGTTTCGTGCATTGCGCGCAGTTACGTCGGACCGACTTCCCGTGGTCGGAAAAGCAGGCGATGGAATCTGGGCAAGTCTCGGACACGGCAGCAACGGCACAACCTCGACGTTCTATGCCGCCGAATTGATCGCGGCAGAGATTTGCGGCGAGCTCATCCCTGCCATGTCGCCTGTGCTCTCGTTGCTCTCACCGATGAGGTTCGCGAAGCGTCAGCTGCGCCGCCCTGATCCATTTAGGCCCTAGGTCCGCACCAGTCGACCCGCCCAAGGTCCAAGACTCACTTGAGCCCCTTCCTTTCCCATGAAGACCTGGCCTCACCCGAGTTACGTGAACACCTGACTCAAGACGGGAGGTTCAGCCGCGATGGGAGCGAGACGATACAGGGACGAGGTTCGCGCCGCGGCTGTTCGCGAGAGTCGTCCGATATGTGCAGTGGCGGAGGGTTGCGGCATCGGCACGCACGAGGACCCAAGCAATCTGGCGGTTATGCAGGACGGTTGCGCCCGGCGGTTGGCGATCTAGTCGGTTACGCGTCAGCAGACGGCGAGGCCGATGCTCGGTGCGATGCAGTCCGCTTGGCTTCGTCGGCGTCCGTGCGCGGTACCGGGTGCACTCGGATCACGGAAGCCAGCACACCTCGGACGCCTTTCGGGCGGCCCTTGCCAGACACGGCTTCCGGCAGTCGATGGCCCGGATCGGGGGCTGCCTTGACAACGCAGTTGCCGAATCCCTGTTTGCCCACTGCACACGGGAGGCACTGAAGGAGATCCCAGACAACGTCGAGGATCCTCTCCGACGCTTGTCGAGCTGCTTTGATGACGGGCACAACCCCGCGCGTCCTCGCTCCGCTTTGGGAATCCCCAGTCCCTTGCAGTTCGAACGAAGGATCGCCGGAGACCAAGTGAGGCAAATGGAAAGGGTCTGCGCGCGGCTCGGACATCACATATTCGTCTACGAGAGCCGGACACTCCCAGGATCGCGTTGCGATGCTCTTCGCTTCCCGATCGTCCATACGCCCGATAGCGACGTGAATCCTCATTGCTTCGAATCTTGTCGCACGAACGAACGCTGTAGATCGGGTCGCCTCCGTCGCCCAAGATCACGGCCAACCCCGAACGCGTAACAGACCCGGTCGATCCGTTCGACCGCCAAGCTCAAGTCGTTCCAGCGTCCGCGAAATTGGCAATCCTGGCCCGTCCGTTCGGTCGGGCGATGGCACAATCAATCGCAGCTTCGGACTGAAGTCTCACCAAGCGTCAAGGAGACGCGTCCCAACCGGATTCCCTGACATTCAGCTGCTCGCTCCGAACGCGCTACAGCCCTTCCAAGGGCGAGCTGACGTATCTCACGCCAATGACCTGCTTGACTTTCCGTATCTCCGCCAAGAGAGCGGCATCGGGCTCGACGTCCAGATCCAGCAAGTTGTACGCAAGGTTCTCTCTGCTCTTGTTGATCATCTCGTTGACATTGATCCCTCTGTTCGCTAGCACAGCAAGCAACGCGCCGAGCATCCCGGGCTCGTTCAGATTGGCAACGGCGATCCGGTAGCCGGACTTCGCCTCCAGCGAAACCGCGGGAAAGTTGACCGAGTTCGTGATGGTGCCCTTGCGCAGGAACGCAGACAACTGTCGTGCAGCCATGACTGCGCAATTCTCGGTGGCTTCCATTGTGCTCGCGCCGAGATGGGGGGTTGCCAGAACCGATTCCCGGCTGATGAAGTCCGGATGCGGAAAGTCCGTGAAGTACCGCTGCACGCGATTCGAGTCCAGCGCGCGAAGCACCGCGGCGTGTTCCACGATCTCGGCGCGCGCGAAATTGAGCAGGGTCATGCCAGGCTTGCATATCGAGAACAGATCGTCTCCGATCAGCTCGAAAGTGTGTCGGTTGAGCGGGATGTGCAAGGAGATGAAGTCGCTTCGCGCGAACAGCGCCGCAAGCGAGTTCACTCTCTGAACTCGTCTCGAGAGTCTTCGCGCCGTCTCCTCCGCGAGCTCTGGATCGAAGCCTAGGACAGTCATACGCAGATCGAGCGCGACTCGAGCCACAACAGCGCCGACGGCCCCTAGACCGACGACCCCAAGCGTGCGTCCGGACAGTTCATGGCCCGCGAACTGCCTCTTCTGGGCCTCCACGAGCAAGTCCAGATCGGCGGGCTTGAGCGCGCGACTCAGACCCCTTACCCACTGAACGGCTCCGACCACATCCCGGCACGACAGAAATAGCGCTGCAGCAACGAGTTCCTTGACGGAGTTGGCATTCGCGCCGGGAGTGTTGAACACCACGATGCCTCGTTCGGAACAGTGACTCACCGGGATGTTGTTGACCCCAGCGCCGGCCCTGCCGATTGCTAGCAGGGTGTCAGGAACGTCGGAGGCTGCCAGTCGATGACTTCTGCACAGAATGGCGTGGGGATCGCTTGTCGTTGGTCCGACCTCGAAGTTGGTGGCGTCGAATTCGCGCACACCGCTTTCCGCGATGTGGTTGAATGTCTGGATCCGATACCGATCCAGCCTGCGAGTTCCCTCGGCCATCAGTTCTGAACCGCCGCGCGCGAGATTTCCTGAACCACCCGATCGGTTCCGTTCCCGGTCTCGCCTCGGCGCATCGCCTCCTGCCAGTGTGAAAGGCTGGAGAGCATGTCGCGTACTGCCTCCGCAAGCGACTCTGACGAAAGCGACTGTTCATGCAGCACACGGCTGTAGCCGCGCCTCTCTGCCATCTGCGCGTTCTCGATCTGGTCGCCACGACTCGCGGCGGTGGTCAATGGAACCAAGAGGTGGGGCTTGCGCAACGCTATCAGCTCGCAGAGACTGTTGGCTCCCGCTCTGGTGACCACAAGGTCCGAAGCGGCAAGCACATCGCCCCATTGCTCCCCGATGAACTCGAACTGCCTGTAGCCGGCCCGACTCTCCAACGATGGATCGAGCCTGCTCGCACCGCACACATGCACAATCTGGACCATGTCCCCCAGACTTGACAAGGCATTCCGAAGTTCCTGGTTCAGCCTTTCGGCGCCGAGGCTGCCCCCGACAACACACAGAATCGGCAGTTGTTCGTGGAACCCGAGCCATCGGATCCCACGATCTCTTTCGCCGGACAGGACTTGCTCACGCAACGGCGTTCCGGTAACCACGACGCGACGCGCCTTCGCTCGCGTCTCCGGAAAGTTCACACAGAGCGTGGAAACGAACGGAGCGGACATGCGATTGGCGAGTCCCGGCGAAAGGTCCGATTCGTGGGCGACGACTGGAATACGCCATAGCCACGATGCCATCACCAGCGGAAAGCCGACGTGCCCGCCCTTCGAGAACACGACATCCGGCCTCAATCTTCCGACGATCCAAACAGCCTGACAGACGCCGATCGGCACTCGAATCGCGTCGAGCAAGTTCCT
>JAGWBL010000059.1 GCA_021295935.1 Pseudomonadales bacterium | reverse complement strand
CGTTGTCTACTATCGCGAAGACCGATGCCTAGGCGGCGCTCGCATAGATCGAGCGCGGTGATGCCATGAAGACGGATCTTGCCACGATGGGCGCGGTCTCCCCTGTGGATGGCCGGTATCGGCGACACGTATCGTCGCTCGCCGATCTCTGCAGCGAGTTCGGGCTGATTCGGTACCGGGTGCGCATCGAGGTCGAGTGGTTGATGCACTTGTCGGATACAGAGCAGTTCGCTGCGCTCTCAGAGCTTTCGATCGACACCAAGAATGAACTGACTCAAGTCTGGAAACGGTTTTCCATTGAGGATGCCGCAGAAATTCGTGAGATCGAATCTATTCTGAATCATGATGTCAAGGCGGTCGAGCACTTCGTGCGAGATCGTGTCGCAGCGGCGGGTGCCGCCCATGCCCGGGAATTTGTGCACTTCGCTTGCACTTCGGAGGACATCAACAACCTCTCCTACGCGCTGATGCTTGTCGATTGCCGCAGCCAATGCGTCTTGCCCGCGTGCGATGCAGCGATTCGCACGCTCTCCGCTCTGGCCCGTGCGAATGTTGATCATGCGATGTTGTCTCGGACCCATGGCCAAGTCGCTTCACCCACCACCCTTGGGAAGGAACTCGCCGTGTTCGTCTCGCGACTGTTCGACTGCCGGGTCGCCTACGCAGTTGCCCCCGTGCTTGGCAAGATGAATGGCGCAGTCGGCAATTTCAACGCGCACGTGGTCGCCGATCCCGCCGCTGACTGGCAGGCAATCAGCACATCCTTCGTCAGCCGTTTCGGGATCGACTCAAGCCGGATCACGACCCAGATTGAACCACACGATTACATGACGCACCAGTTTCACAGCCTCGTGGCACTCAATCAGGTACTTCGGGATCTGTGCCAAGACATGTGGGGCTACATCTCTCTTGGGTACTTTCGTCAGGCGGCAGCGGCAGGCGAAGTCGGAAGTTCAACCATGCCTCACAAGGTGAATCCCATCGACTTCGAGAACGCCGAGGGCAACATCGGAATCGCCAATGCCCTGCTCCAGCATCTTGCAACGAAACTTCCGGTGTCTCGATGGCAGCGGGATCTCTCGGATTCGACCGCTCTCAGGAACGTAGGCACTGCGCTTGCACACACGATCATCGCCTGCAAGAGCGTGACTCGCGGGCTGAACAACCTGGAGGTCGATACGCAGGTCATTGCCGAAGATCTGGACGGGAGTTGGGAGGTGCTGACGGAAGCGGTCCAGACCGTGCTGAGAATCGAGGGAGTGCCCGATGCCTACGGTCTGGTCAAGCGCCGCGCTCGGGGCCATCGACTCGACAGGAGTGCCTACAGAGAGATGGTGGACTCCTTGTCGCTCTCCCTCGAGAGCAAGCGGCGTCTTCTTGATCTCACGCCCGATTCGTACATCGGCTTGGCCAGCCCGATAGCTCTCCGCGAGCTGGATCGAGTGGATGCTTTCTACGAACAACACGGAAGTTAGGGTCGGTCCTGCCGCGTGGGACGAGCTTGGAGACGAGCTGCGAGCGGTTCGCACGGAGGTGTTTATCCACGAGCAGGGGGTTGCGCCCGAACTGGAGTGGGACGGTGAGGACGCAGTCTCTCATCATTTTGTCGCGACAACGGTCGAACACCCTCCGCGAGTGGTCGGAACGGCACGACTGATGAGGACCGGTCAAATCGGTCGAATGGCCGTGCTCAAGAACTTTCGACGAATGGGGATCGGTCGCACATTGCTGGATCAGGCGGTGGAGTTCGCGCTGGCATCTGGCTTCGCGCGCATCTTCCTGCACGCTCAAACACATGCGAGAGAGTTCTACGAGAAAGCCGGGTTTCGGGCTGCGGACGCAGGCGAATTCGTGGAAGCGAACATCCCGCATGTGGAAATGGAGTTCGTCCAGTCGCCTCGATCAGGCAGCTCGGAGTAGCGTTCTCTCAAGCCCGTGCTTCCGTCCAGCGGACGGGCATCAGTTGATTTCGTTCCATCGCAGGCACTTGACCAGCCCGCCGTCGGGCAACTCCTCGAGTTCGGGTCGATACTTCGAGCACTTTGGCGTCGCGAACTGACAGCGCGTGTGGAATCGGCATCCGCTTGGAGGATTGATCGGCGATGGAACATCGCCCTCCAGAATGGTCCTCTGGGACTTGTTTCGTGGATCGGCGACCGGAATCGCCGAAATCAGCGCTTTGGTGTAGGGATGGCGCGGCGATCGATAGATGTCCTCTCCATCGCGCATCTCCACGATCTCACCCAGGTACATGACTGCTATGCGATCCGAGACATGCTTCACCACAGCGAGATCGTGAGCGATGAACATCAACGCCAGAGACATCTCCTGTTGCAGGCTCAGGAGGAGATTCACGACCTGAGATTGGACGGACACATCCAACGCCGACACGGCTTCGTCGCAGACGATCAGCTTGGGAGACAATGCGATCGCACGCGCAATGCCGATGCGCTGGCGCTGACCTCCCGAAAACTCGTGCGGAAACCTGTTCGACGCCGACACGTCAAGGCCAACCCGATTGAGGAGCTCGCCTACCCACTGCGCTCGCTCCGCTGCCGTTCCCATCTTCTGGATGACGAACGGTTCTGCAAGGATCTTGCCGATCGTGTGACGCGCGTTCAGCGACTCAAAAGGATCCTGGAAGATGATCTGGATGTGCTTGCGAAGTTCCCGGACCTGTGCCCGGTTCATTTCGGAGACATCCTTGCCTTCGAACTTCACGGTGCCGGAGGTGGCGTCGTAGAGGCGTAGCAGTGTCTTGCCGACCGTGCTCTTGCCACACCCCGATTCCCCGACCAGTCCGATGGTCTCGCCGCGCCGAAGGGTGAAGCTGACGTCGTCCACTGCGTGAACCCGACCGACCGTGCGCGGAATCACGCCCGCGCGCACCGGAAAGTGTTTCGTCAATCTCTCGACCTCAAGCAGTGGAAACGACCTCATGGTCAGGTCGCGACCTTCGCCAAGTCTCGCCAGCGCATGCACGCGACACCGTGGCTTGATTGCACGGTCTCGAGCGAGGGCACCGTCTCGGAGCACCGGCCTTGGGCATGCTCGCACCGATTGCTGAATCGGCAACCTGACGGCATCGTGAAGAACGTGGGAACCATGCCCGGAATGGTCGTCAAATCTGTCTTCGGCTCTCCCGCCAGACTGGGAATGGAGCCAAGCAGTCCCTTGGTATAGGGATGCTGAGGTCCATCGAAGAGCGGCAGCACGGGCGCCCTCTCCACCACCCTGCCCGCGTACATGACCGTGACGCTGTCCGAGATCTCGGCGATCACGGCGAGATCGTGGGTGATGAAGATCACCGCCATGCCGTAATCCCGTTGAAGCTCCTTGAGCAATTCAAGGATCTGCGCCTGGATGGTGACGTCCAACGCGGTCGTCGGCTCGTCAGCGATCAGCACGTCCGGCACGTTCACCAGCGCCATCGCGATCATTACTCGCTGTCGCATGCCACCCGAGAGTTGATGCGGATACTCCCGCAGGCGCTGCTCCGGTGCGGGAATGCCTACGTGGCCCAGCATCTCCACGCACTTGGCACGCGCCTTGTCTGTCGAGATGTCAGATCGGTGGGTGCGCAACGACTCCAGGAGTTGGTTTCCAACCCTCTGCACCGGGTTGAGCGCTGCCATGGGCTCCTGGAAAATCATCGAAATGCCGTCGCCCCGGATGCTTCGCATCTCTGTCGAGGAAAGCTTCAGAATGTCCCTGCCAGCGAACTTGATCGACCCGGCCGTCACACGTCCCGAAGGCTTGGGCAGAAGCCCCATGATCGCCAGCGAGGTCACGCTCTTGCCGCATCCAGACTCGCCGACGATGCCGTGAGTCTCTCCTTCCCTGATCTTGAAGTCGACCCGGTCTAGGACGTCGACGATTCCCTCGTCCGTGTCAAAGGAAACCGAGAGCCCGGATACGTCGAGGACGGTCATGACGCCTTACGACGCAGGCACCCGATGAGTCGTGTCGATTCGAGTCACCGGCTCGAACGCCTCGCCACGCTTCTTGGCGTCAAGCGTCTCCTGCCTCATGGCAGTGTCGATCCACAAAAGACCCCCGCTGGAAAACACGCCCGCAGAGAATGTCAGATCATTGAACAGCTCGCCGGTGGATCGCGTTCCCATGTGTTCGGGAAGGCGCACCCAACGCCATGCTCCCTCCCGGGTGTAAGGAACCTGGAAGGTCGGAACCACTACTCCCGAATCGTGCACCGTCTGTTCGAGGCGATGCGCAAGCATGATCCGCTCGTCCTTGTCGGCGGAACTGCGATACCGCATGATCATCTCGTCCATCGCGGGGTCGACGTGATTGGTGATGTTGTTCGTCTGGGTCTTGTTGGCATTGATCGAATGGAAGTGTTCCCAGTAACGCGGAGAGATGCCTGACGTGTTCCAGGCCATCCATCCGATCTGATGCTTCTTCTCCTGGATTTGCTTGAACGCCGAGGACGAATCAAGCAGCTGGAGGGTCAGTTGCAGTCCTGCCTTCTTCGCGTCTTCCTTGAGCACCACCAGGCTCGGAGTGTGGTGCGGCTGGCCATAGGTAACGCGAAACGACAGTCGTTGCAGGTTGCCGTCGTCCGTGGTGCGCACGCGAATTCCTCCATCGTCCCTGTCCTTGAAACCTGCTGCTTCGAAGTGCTCGGCCGCCCTCCCCAAATCGAACTCACGAGCCTTTATGGATACGTTGTCGTATTCGCCGAACCCAAGCTGGAAAGTGGGCATCCGTTCGTAGTCCCCCCTGAGAATGGTGCTGATCACCTTGTCGAAGTTCATGGCATGCGCGATTCCGTAGCGCACCTCCCTTTCCTCGAGAATCGGTTCCGCGCTGTTCAGGTACATGCCCGCGGAAGCAACGGGCAATCTGTTGTAGTACCAGTACTTGTGGATGTAGCCCTTGTCGAATTCCTCACCTTGCGCTTTGTCGTGCCAGAAGTTGGGAAGCACCAGAGGGAACGAATCCAACTCTCCCTTCAGGAAGTGCTGCCACGCCGTGTTCATGTCGCGGATGACCTTGACGCGTACCCGGTCGGGATTGAACCGGTTGCGGTAGTACCTCAGATCGTTTGCCCACCAGTCGTCCTTGCGCACCATGTCCACATGCTTGCCCTTCCGGACATCGCCCACGACGTAGGGGCCGGTCGTTGGCTGGGGACTCCAGTTGTACTCCGTGATCCACTGATCGCTCATGCGGTGGAAATGCTGCGGCACAGGCGCGAACGAGAACTGGTAAAGCATCTCGTCCTGAGGCTTCGCATCTGCGCCCAGCACCCCGTAGGTCAAGTCGTCGTACGCACGAACATGAAGAATGCGTTGGGTGTAGTGATTGTTGTACCAAGGAGCGATGATCTCCTCCGATCGCATGAACTGCACGGCGAACACGAAGTCGTCGGCCGTCACCGACTCACCGTCGGACCACTTGGCCTCGGGGTTGAGCCGGTAGAAAACCGTACGTCCATCGTCCCCGAACGCCCAATGAGTTGCCAGCGCCGGAATCGGATTGCGGGTTTCGGGAGGGAACGTTAGCGGTCCGTATTTGTGGTATCTCAGGTAGCCCCCGAAGCACCCGTTCGAATCGGGGCCGACCAGACGCAACGTCAGAGGAAACGCCAGCATGTACGTGCGGAAGGTGCCACCCCGAACAGCGTTTGGAGACGCGAACTCTGGATCCGTGTCGTTTGTGCGCCAGACCAGGTCTTCGGGCAGAGTCGCCGGCAAGGGAGTGCCGCCCAACGGCTCGACCGGAGGAAGCTCTACGTAGACGGCGCCATCGGTTTCAGGCGGCTGCGCACTGCCTTCGGCTTCCTCATCGACGTTCACTCCTCCGCACGCTGTGAGCAGCAACGCGAAAGCGCCCAGAAGTCCGTGTCTGATTATCCAGCGAGCTGGCATCGTGTCTCCTTATTCGTAATACGTGAATTTCTTGGGATCGAATGCTTCCCTGATCGCCTCACCGATGTAGGTGACCATGAGAAGCACAAGCACCATCGCGACCACCACCGACGTGACGATCCATGGGGACTGGAGATTGTCCGTGCCTTGTGACAACAGTTCTCCCCAGCTCGGGGTGGGCGGAGGCAAGCCGAAGCCCAGATAGTCAAGCGCGGTCAGGGCCGTGATGCCGCTCGCAATCGAGAAGGGTATGAACGTCACGATAACGGAAATCGTGTTGGGAAGGATGTGGACTCCGATGATTCGCGGACTGGACGCCCCGAGCACACGAGCAGCGCTGACGTACTCCCGCGCCTTCTCCTTGTAGGTTGACGTGCGCATGTACCAAGTCATGGCGGTCCATCCGAATATCGCCAACACGGTCACCAAGGTCCAGAAACTGGGCACGACGATGCTCGCCACGATCATGATCACGTACAGAAACGGAACGTTGTTCCAAATCTCGATCAACCTTTGGAAAAGCAGATCGAAGGCGCCGCCCCAATAGCCCATGGCGCAGCCGACGAGGATGCCCGCGACGTAGTTGATGGTTATCAGCACGAACGCGAATCCCATGGCGATTCGAAAACCGTAGACCAACCGGGCGACGATGTCCCTGCCAGTGCTGTCAGTTCCAAGGTAGTGCTCGTCTTC
>JAGWBL010000058.1 GCA_021295935.1 Pseudomonadales bacterium | reverse complement strand
TTGCAGCATGGGATCGGAGAGTCCGGAACTTCGAAGTCTCGCAAGCTGTCTGAACTCTGCGAGGCTGGTCTTGAAGAGATGTTCGTCGTTCCGAACCAGAGCGACCTGGATCTTGTCCAAGGCAAGGAGCAGTCGAAGCCGAACGAGTTCGGCCTCGGATTCGGAGAGAAGCGGACGAGTCCTCCTATCGCCGTGATCGCGGATGGTGACCAACGTGCTCAGCGTGGACCATGCTCGTGCCCACCAAGATTGGTTTGCCGCGGTCTCGGCCTGCTCCTGCGTTGCGTCCGGAACATGTCTGTGGGCCAGCGGCAGCGCTTCAACCAGGGTCTTGAGTCCCTCGATGGTGAGGAACAATCCGTGCACGTCGTTCGCCCGATGGAACCGGAGGGCGTTGAGATCTGCCGAGAGTCTTGCGCGCACTTCGTAGAAACGCGGATCGTCTAGATTCGCAAGCAGTTGATCGGCGCTCGCCAATGTCATGGCCGCTCGTTTGGCTCCCATGCCGAGCGCCAGTTGCTGGTCCGCCAGACTCACAAGCGCTGCAACCTCGCGTACTTGCGCCAGGAACGGCTCGCTTTGGCGCTTCGTTTCGACGGGATCGAGTTCCGCCAGCCAGGTTTCCAACGTGCCGAATCGCGAACTGACCAAGGCTTCCAATCGGGCCGACTCGCGCTTGAGTTCTCGGTGTTGCCGCGCCAATTCCTCTCTAATCTCACGGATCTCGCTTGAGCCGTTCCGAGACTGTTGCTCGGGGTTGGAATCGGATCGCGCCGGCGCCGGAGTTGTGGTCCGAGCAGGCGACAGTTCGGTTGTTCCCTTCCAGAAGTCATAGCCGTACCAAGCCGCTGCGGCGATCCCGGCCAACCCGACGAGCACGACCATCCAGGCAACGAACCGTCGGATTCTGCGCTTGGGAATCTCCTCTGGTTCGGCGGAATCTTCCACCAGTGCAGATTCCGTGGATTCTTCAGTCATCGATGCTTGACCTCTTCAGGGTCGACACGACAGCCCCCGGCGAAGGCCCGTCACTGATCCAAACATTAGCAAATTCCAACATCCTTGCACCATTGGCTATTCGTTTCGACGGAACGACAAGCGGCAAGGAGGACTTGCCATCTCGGAGCTGGGCATGCGCCAGATGGAGCGATTCGACAGAATCGCAGACCAAGGCGTCTACGTCGGAGCATGCCACATTCACGCGTCGCGGCACGCGCCGGTAGACCGACCAAGTGGTGCAGGGGACTCGTTGCGATCGGCACCACTCCTGAACCAGCATCCTGCCGTTCTTGCCCTGAACGACCAGAACCGGATCACGAAGGGATTGTGCAAGAGTCGCCTGCAACAGGCTGACCACACCTTCGGAGTCGTGGCGGTCGGGAACTTGCGCAAGCACGCCCCACCGGTTCAGCGCATCCTGGGTAGCGGGGCCGACAGCGATGAAATGTCCATTGCCGAGATCGTTCTCGGCATGTCGGACAGCGTGGGGTGAAAGAAACACACGCATCGAGAACTGCCCCGACGGCCGTGGGGCGCCGGTGGGTTCGATGGTGAGCAGCGGTTCCTTGACGGGAGTCCACCCTGCCATCACAACCGCTTCGGCGAGTTCGCTTGCACCCGGCTCGGTACGTGTGATCCAGACTCGTTTCATGGACGACCGATGATTTCCCGAGCGCCCAAGCCGTCCAGCGAGCGAACGAGTTCGTCCGCCAGCGCTTTTCCGTCCGGCGACACTCGAGAGACGCTCAGCAGTTGGGAACCGTTCGGAGAAAGGACGATGCCGTGTCCCACCCAGCCCTTGCGGGAGCGCGTGACATACACCCCGAGGGGGGTCAGGCAATCTGCTCCTAATGCTCGCACGACGCTTCGTTCCAGGGATGCTGCAGTCGCGACGTCCGGATCGACCGCATTTCCGAGCAGTTTGCCCAGCTCGTCGCCATCTTCGCGAAACTCCACGGCAATGATGCCTTGACACGGCGATGGCACGAACAGGGCGGGATCCAGCGCCTGCGCGATGCGGTGCTCCAACCCCAGTCGTCGAAGCCCCGCGGCTGCGAGCACCAGTCCATCGACCTCTCCGCGGTCCAGCTTGGCAAGGCGCGTGTCGACATTGCCGCGCACCTGGCGGATTTCTATCCCCGGCGTTCGACGCTTCAAGAGGGCCGCTCTCCGAACGCTGGACGTTCCGATCCGAGCTCCGTGTCGAAGTACGCAGGTCGTGTTGTTGGAGACGATGGCATCCCGTGCGTCGACGCGGGGTCCGACCGGAAGCATCGTCAGCCCTTCCGGCACGGTGGCCGGCAGGTCCTTGAGGCTGTGTACGGCGACGTCGGCGCGACCGTCCAGCAACGCGCTCTCCAGCTCGCGGGTGAATTCGCCCTTGCCGCCCAACCTCGGGTCAGCGTCAGCCCGGTCTCCGCTGGTGGAGAGCTCCAGCACCTGAAGCTGCAGATTCGGATCCAGCGCTCTCAGCGTCGTGCAAACGGTATCCGTCTGAATCCGAGCGAGCTTGCTGGAACGGGTGCAGACTCGAATCGGGCGGGTCAAGAAGCGGGAGATTCCGAATTCTGCGCGTTGGACATTTTATTGTCGGGATCATGGCGCGTCCGGGAACGGCGAAGGTGGAAGCGGGCTATATGCCCAAGTAGGTGGTCGTGACCTCGATACGTTCATGACCGAGCTCCCGGCTTACCGTCTTGCGCGCAAGCCAATCGAGGAGTCTCTCGTGTCTGGACAGTCCGCAACGCTTCGGCCCTCCCGCGAGCGGCGATTCGAACCCTGCGAGTTCGTGGTAGCGACGCTGCGCGTAGCCGTGCCGGAGGCCGTGCATGTTCCGGATTCCCGCGCTTAGGCAAACCCGGCAGAACCGGTTCAGATGCCGGACGTAACACAGGTCCGGAGGGATCATGGAACCCGAACGGGCTAACGCGCGGCATGTGTCCAGCAGTTCGGACTGCCTCGTCTTGAGCGCCGGAATCGTCCGCGGCTTGCCGCCCTTGGTCCATGATCCCTGCAGCCGAATGTGATCCCCTTGGATCGCGTAGTCGGGCCTGAACTTGAGCGACTCTTCCCGTCGCAGCCCGAATTCCTGCTGAAGTCGCAGGGAAGTTCGCATGCGCTCGCAAGGGATGTTCTGAAGCCACTCCGGCTTCAGCACCTTGGCCTTGGAGTGGATGGGCGTGAGCGCTCGCCTGGGTATGCCGAGTTCCTGGTTGGTGGGCGGAATCAGGAAGGGCCTTTGGATGGTGCAGGCCCACCAGCGCAGCTGGGACACGTAGTTCTTGATGGTGTTTGTGCTCAGGCCGCGAGCAAGCCACATGCGGACGAGCCTGTGAACATGTTCGGTCTTGAGGCTTCGGGCCTTCATGTCCGCAAACCCTGCCGAGCGCAGATCGGATGCGCAGGTGAGAAGCGTTGTCACCCGCTTGTTCCGGGTTCCGAAGCTGCCGCCGCCGAAGCGGCGGCAAAGGGTCTTCAGTTCGTAATCGAGTCTGTGCACGTTCCGGCGGTTGGTTAGTGTTCGTGGTCATCCCCGTGGCGCCTACTCCACCGGGATCCGCAGGAGTGCGGGCAGGGACCGGTTGGAGCGTTGCACAGCTCGGTCGAGACTGAAGGGACCGTTCCATCTGGATGCAACGGTCTGGGACAAGGGAGAGATCGTCGCGCGTCGGCGAGCGCCTCGGTGAGGAACAGGGACCCTGAACGGAGTTCTGGCGCTTCCAAAGGGTCTTTGCGCCCAATGCCATGAATTCGTCATGACGCGAGGGTTGATGGAAATCTACTTCCTGCCGATGTCAGCGGCGCGGGAAATCGTTTCGTCGGTTGACTCGATTGAGTGTTGACCCTTGAACGACGAGCTCAGGGCTGGAGATTAAGGCGCACTAGGCGCCGCACAATTCCTCGATCGCGTCCGGTGCAAAGTAGGTCAGCACTCCGTTCGCGCCGGCGCGCTTGAAGCAAGTCAGCGTTTCCAAGATGGACTCGCGAGGCAGCCATCCTCTCTTGATGGCGCCCGCAAGCATCGAGTACTCGCCGCTCACTTGGTAGACGAACGTCGGCATCGAGAATGCGTCCTTCACGCGACGGACGATGTCGAGGTAGGGCAGGCCCGGCTTCACCATGACCATGTCCGCGCCTTCTTCGATGTCGAGCGCGACCTCTCGCAGGGCCTCGTCTGCATTGGCGGGATCCATCTGATAGCTCCGCTTGTGGCCCTGCCCAAGGGTGGTTGCCGAGTTGACGGCATCGCGGAAGGGTCCGTAGAACGTCGAGGCGTATTTCGCCGAGTACGCCATGATCTTGACGTGCTGCTGCCGGTCCGCCTCCAGGCCATCCCGGATCGCGCGAACACGCCCGTCCATCATGTCCGATGGCGCTATCACGTCGGCGCCTGCAGCGGCACAGACGCGGGCCTGTTCCACCAGGATTTCGACGGTCGTGTCGTTGTTGACATCCCCTCGCTCGTCAAGGACGCCGTCGTGTCCATGCGACGTATACGGATCGAGAGCCGCGTCTGTCACGACGCCCAGTTTCGGGCAAGCGGTCTTGACCGCGCTGACCGCACGCGGGATCAGCCCGCGCGGGTTGACGGCTTCCGAACCTCGGTCGTCCTTCAGTTCGCCATTCATGCAGGGAAAGAGAGCCACGGCGGGAAGGCCCATGGAATGAAGCCTGCGGCACTCGCGGACCGCAAGGTCGACACTCAGGCGTTCTATCCCTGGCATGGATGCAACAGGCTGGCGTGCGGCGCTCCCCTCGATGAGAAACATGGGGTAGATCAGATCATCGGCAGCCAATCGATGCTCCCTTACCATGCGTCTCACGAACTCATGAGAGCGGTTGCGACGCATGCGGGTTCTCGGGTACTTGGGACTCATGGCACTGAACTGGAGCGAACCAGCACGCATTTTCGCGCGGGCAGTCCATCCGCAGCCTCTGGAAACAAGGCGGAATCGACAGGACCATTGACGCTCGAGAGCCTTCCTAACGGACCGGTCCGACCCGTCGCGTGAAGTTGTCCTCTCTGTCAGTGTGGCGCTGGCCGCTGGTGTTGCTGATCGTGGCCGCCGTCATTCTTGTCGTCGTGCTGGTGCAGCCGGAGCAGTATCTGAATCTGGATTGGTTGCGCAACCAGCATGATTCGCTCACGAGAATCCGGGCGTCCCATCCAATCGCGAGTGCCGCCATCTACTTCGGGGCCTACTTTGTCATGGTCGCGCTGTGGATCCCCGGCGCAACGATGATGACCCTGGCGGGGGGTGCAGTGTTCGGATTCTGGCAAGGAGTCGTTCTGGTCTCCTTCGCGAGTTCTTCGGGTGCGACGGTCGCGTTGCTGCTCTCCAGGGTCTTGCTGGGGTCGTGGGTTCAGGAACGATTCGCCGACCGGATCGGGACGATCAATGCCGAGTTCGATCGCGAGGGACCGCTCTACTTGTTCGCCATGAGGATGGTCCCATTGGTTCCGTTCGCGCTCATCAACCTCTTGATGGGATGGACCCGGATCCCGGCATTCACGTTCTACTGGGTCAGTCAGGTCGGCATGTTGGCAGGCACGGCGATGTACGTGTTCACTGGCGCGCATCTCGCTTCCATACGTTCGATCGACGAGGCGATCTCGACCCAGACCGCGCTGGTCTTGGCAATGCTGGGCCTCTCGCCGATCCTGTTCCGCAAACTCGTTCGAGCGCTGCGCGTACGCCGTCAGCATCGATCGTGAGACGTTACGACCAAGACCTGGTGGTGGTCGACGGATGGCTGCCTGCCGGATTGGTCGCAAGCCTCACTGTCCCGTCGGCGGGAGCGCGCGTGGTCCTGATCGAGAGAGGAGAGATGGGAGGCGATTGCCTTCACCGCGGGTGCGTGTCCCTCAAGACCCTGCTTGCTTCCGGACGCGCCGCGTCTGAGGTCCGGCGCGCGAGCAGATTCGGGATCGATGCCTCGCTCCACGGCATTCGGTTCGAAAGGGCCAAGGATCGGGTTCGATCCGTGATCGCCAGCATCGGACCGAAGGATCCGGTGCAACGCTACGAAGACTTGGGCGTCGAGTGTGCTACAGGCAGTGCGGCGCGCATGGGCCCGCGCTCGGTGGTGTGTGAGATCGAGAACTGATTTCCAGAAGCGTGGTTTTCGCGACGGGGTCTGAACCGGCGCCCCCAGTCTCGTGCACTGCGCCACAGCCCTCTATCGCGGCAAGTCGCCGGATGACTGGATGATCGAACCCACGATCCCGTAGTCAAGAGCCTCCTCGGCGCTCAGCCAGTGGTCGCGGTCGGTGTCGGCATTGACCTGGTCGAGGGACTTCCCCGTTTGATCGGCAATCACCTTGTTGATTCGTTCTCGTGTCTTGAGGATTTCCTTGGCCTGTATCTCGATGTCGGAGGCATCGCCTCCGAAGCCTCCGGAAGGCTGATGAATCAGGAATCTGGTGTTGGGCGTTCGGGCGGTTTGTTGTAGTGGGCTGGCTTGCTGCCCAGCCAACCCGACCCGATCGTGCGAACGGCCGGAGTGATGAACCGGATGGTGTCGAAAATCGCGTCTCCGGACTCGACGTGCCCTCCCGGGGAGCCGATGAACAGGGAAATCGGATCATCGCTCTGGTAGGAGAGCGCCAGCAGCTTTTCCACGGCGCTCCTGGCCCTCTCGGGATCGATTTCGCCAAAGAGCGTGAGCGTCCGATGCTTGAACAGGATCTCTTCATGGAGGGATTGGAGTTTGGGCTCGGCCGCGCTGGCGCTTTGCGTGTCCTGATTGCGCCGAGAATCGATCATTCCTTGCATCCGGTGATGTGGGCAACTGAATCGAGGCATGTTACCGAAGCGCAACCAACGCCCCGCGACTCCCCACATTTGCAATGCGTCGGACGAATCCATTCGCGAGCGAAGTCAGTCTGCCACCGCCCATGCGACCTTGGACGCATGCTGCTGGGCCGGAGACCCCTTGCAGAGCGAGTGTCGAATGCCGAGCGAAGCTGGACCCGACAAGAATCAATCCATTTTGAAGCGGGGATGCCAGAGCAGCCTCCGCTTCTGATGGTGTCGGGTGCCGGTGCGTGTGTGATCCTTTCCGCTGAGGGTGGCGTCCAAACCGCGCCGTATGATTTTCTTCTCTTGGACTTGATCGATTGGCACGATGGATGCCGCTGCTTCCCGAATACGCACGCTACCTTCGTGAGCTAGCGAGCCTCGGCTCACCCCAGATCTGGGAGGTGCCGCTGGAACATGCCCGTGCCACGTACCGGCAGATGCGACCTCGCAATTCGGGACTGGCAGTCAGCGATGTTCGAGAATGCTCGGTGCCAGTGCAAGGTGACGACATCACCGTGCGGGTCTACACACCGAATGGAGAGCTCCCTCAGCCAGCGTTGGTCTATTGCCATGGGGGAGGCTGGGTCATCGGTGATCTGGACACGGCCGACACCCCGTGTCGTTTCCTTTGCCGCGAGAGTCAGTCGGTGGTCGTTAGTGTCGCCTACAGGCGAGCGCCAGAGCATCGCTTTCCGGTGGCCGCGGAGGACGCCTACGCTGCCTTGCTGTGGACCGTTGCCCATGCGGAGGAACTCGGCATTGATCGGAAGCGGGTAGCGGTCGCGGGCGACAGTGCAGGCTGAAATCTGGCGGCTGTCTCCGCGCTCATGGGTAGAGATCGCGCAGGACCCGGGATCGCATTCCAGCTTCTGATCAACCCTGTCACGGACGGACGGTCCCTGGATACCGAGTCCTACCTCAAGTACGGAGAGGGCTATGTGCTTGAACGAGCGGTCATGCGCTGGTTCTGGGACCAGTACGTGCCGGATCCTTCTGATCGCAGACACCCTTATGCATCACCGCTCGCTTCACCGGACTTGTCGGGGTTGCCGCCAGCCCTCGTCATGACTGCGGAGTTCGATCCACTTCGTTCGGAGGGTGCAGCCTACGGCACC
>JAGWBL010000057.1 GCA_021295935.1 Pseudomonadales bacterium | reverse complement strand
TCTCCGTGGATCCCTACATGCGCGGACGCATGACCGAACGAGAGTCGTACATCGCGAGCTTCGGGCTGAACGAAGCGCTCACGGGTGGAGCCATCGGACGAGTTGAAAGATCGCGCACTCCCGACTTCGAGGAAGGCGACATCGTCGAGTCGTTCTTTGGATGGAGAGAGGCGTTCACGGCCGATGCGGGGGAGTTGCGACGGATAGGGAATCTCGCCGCTCCGCCATCGGCCTATCTTGGCGTGCTGGGCATGCCGGGCTTGACGGCCTACGTTGGGCTCTTCGAGATCGGATCTCTACGTCCCGGCGCTGACGTCGTGTACGTGTCAGGCGCCGCGGGCGCCGTCGGGAGTGCGGTTGGCCAGATCGCAAAAGTCAAGGGATGCAGGGCTGTCGGAAGCGCGGGTGGCGCGGACAAGGTCCGGCACCTCGTAGAGGACCTTCATTTCGATCACGCTTTCGACTACCGCGACGGCCACCTGGCCAAGCAGATTCGCGTTGGGGCGCCCGACGGTGTGGATGTGTACTTCGACAACGTCGGCGGAACCCATCTGCAAGCGGGGATCAACTGCATGCGAAAGAACGGTCGCATCGTGCTGTGCGGAATGATTGCGCAGTACAACGCGTTGGGCGCCGAGCCAGGACCCAACAACCTCATCGTGGCCATTGGCTCGCAACTCACTCTCAGGGGATTCATCGTCTCCAACTACTACCACCTGCACGAGAAGTTCCTGGAGGAGATGTCGGAATGGGTGCGTTCAGGCGACGTGACCTACCGCGAGACGGTGTTCAACGGCATCGAGAGCATGCCGGACGCATTCATCGGACTATTCTCGGGCTTGAACACCGGCAAGATGATCGTGAGCCTCGAGTGAGGACCGCGTTCCGAACGTCCCGGAAAGCAGCGAACCAATGACCTGACCCTCTGTCAAACTGCACTTTGCGCTCGCGGGCGCCGACCTCTGGACTCTTGAACCAGCCGGCACCGCAGACGGACGGGCGCGGCCCTTCGTCCTGAATCCCTTCCCTCTCGAACGTTGTTGCGACGGTTGCGCACAGGGTTCCACACCGCCGACCAGACCCATGCTCAACAGGCAAGACCAGTGGCGTGCGCTGATCGCCACGACCGAAGGACAGCGCCTTCGGTACGCTGGCGCGATCTGCACCATGAGCACCGCGACGTTGCTTTCGATGGCGACGCCGGTGATTGGCATGTACGCGATCGACACCATCGTCGAGCAAGACTTTTCCTTCGCTCATCCCGCCCTGTACGAAGCCATGGTTTGGCTCGCGGGAGGCGAGTCCTACGCGACCTATCTCTGGATGTGCGCTGCTCTCGGAGTCGCGCTCGCCGGTGTGGCGGGGTTTCTCATGTTCACGGCAGGCTGGCTCTCCGCCATTGCGTCGGACGATTCGTGTCGCAAGCTGCGGAATCTCATGTATTGGCGCCTGCACACCGCTCCCGTTTCCTTCTTCGACAGGTCCGAGACCGGGGACCTCGTCCAGCGATGCAGCTCGGATGTGGAAACCGTCCGTGAGTTCCTCCACTCGGACGTCGAAGCCATGGGAAAGGCTTTGGTGCTGCTTGCCGGCACCGTGCCGATTCTGTTCTGGCGCAGCCCTTCGCTAGCCTGGATCGCTCTGTGCACGATGCCGGTGCTCTTGTGCGGGTCCATCGGATTTTTCTACGTGGTGCAGAAGCGATTCCAGGTCGTCGACGAGGCGGAGGGCGCTCTCACCTCGACCATGCAGGAGAACCTGACCGGCATCCGGGTCGTCAAGGCATTTGCCCGTCAGGAGTTCGAGATCGAGCGCTTCGGGAACAAGAACGCCAGCTTCCGTGATGCGTCACTCAAGCTGTCCCGCAGCATGGTGATCTACTACTCGTCGACCGACCTGCTCTGTTTCGGTCAGGTCGGCGCCACGTTGATCGCTGCTGCCTACTTCGTGATGCATCAACAGCTCACCGTCGGAGAGCTGTTTCTGTTCATCACTCTGGTCGGGATCGTCGTCTGGGAGATACGCCACCTGGGAAGGGTCCTCACCGAGTCCGGCAAGGCCATGGTCTCGTTGTCGAGAATCGGTTACATCGCCTCCGCGACGGACGAGTCCCAAGCCGAACTGTCCAGCTATCCCAGGGCGAAGGGAAAACTTCAGATCCAGGGCGTCAACCTGACCTATATCGACGGTCTTCAGGCTTTGACGGACGTGGACATCGACATCGCTCCGGGGGAGTTCGTCGGAATCGTCGGACCTCCCGGATCCGGCAAGACGACGCTCATCCGGGCCATTCTCCGGCTTTACCCCATGCAGGAAGGACGGATCCTCCTCGATGGCCGTGACATCTCGCGGACCGACCTCCAATGGCTACGGGCGCAAGTCGGCGTGGTGCTGCAGGAGCCGTTCCTTTTCTCCCGCACGATTGAAGCCAACCTGCGAGTCGGGGGCGACGCCGCGAGTCATGAAGAGCTTGTGCAAGTTGCCACTGATGCGGCTATCCACAAGTCCATCGAGTCGTTTCCGGACCAGTACCGATCGATGGTGGGCGAACGTGGCGTGACCCTCTCCGGCGGACAGCGACAGCGCCTCGCCATCGCCCGAGCCCTGTTGCGCGACCCTCCGATTCTCGTGCTTGACGACGCCCTGTCAGCAGTGGACACCAAGACCGAAGAGCTGATTCTCCGTGCGCTTCGTCAACGGCGAACGCGGCGCACCACCATCGTGATAGCCCACCGGATATCGACCATCCGGCACGCAGATCGGATCTTCGTCATGCAGAAAGGGCAAGTCGTGGAGACGGGGAGTCACTCCGAACTCTGCGTGGCAGAGGGACCGTACCAACGTCTCGCGGCCATGCAGATGCTGGTTGACGCCAGTGGTTCGCACCGTTCAGAGGAGGGTAGCCATGGCTGAACCAGCCATCGGTCCCGAAGACCTGGACACGCCCGCGATCGAGTTCGATCCGAAGATGTGGTGGAGGCTGTTCCAATACGGGCTGGCCTATCCCAGGACGCTCCTCGTGATTCTGGTCTCCGCCACGATGGTGGGAGTGATAGACATGATCTTCGGTCTGCTGACCAAGTTCACGGTCGATGACATCCAGCTCCATGGAAAGGAAGCCGACCTGCTGCAGTGGGCCATTCTCTACGCGTCGGCAGGGCTGGTCATCTCCGTTTCCCTCGGCACGTTCATCTGGTTTGTGAATCGACTGAGAATCTGGGTGGGCTACGACCTGCGGCAAGCCGCGTTCGCTAACCTGCAACGGCTCTCGTTCTCGTACTTCGACCGTCGTCCTGTCGGCTGGTTGATGGCCCGCCTGACGTCGGACTGCGATCGCCTCACGCGCATCCTCTCCTGGGGAACGCTGGATCTGATCTGGAGCGTCACGCTGATGTCGGCGATCGCCATCGCGATGCTGGCGCTGCACTGGCAACTGGCGGTCTACGCCCTGTCCGTCACTCCGCTCGTCGCATGGGTCACTGTCAAGTTCAGACGCCGGATACTGGATGCCGCGCGCGTGGTCCGGCAAACCAACAGCCAGATCACGGGCACGTTCAACGAGAGCATCATGGGTGTCGTGACCAGCAAGGCTTACGGCCGCGAGCAAGCGAATCTCACCGACTTTCAGGTGCTCTCCGACAAGCTGTACTCGGCATCCGTGCGCAATCTTCGCCTTACCGCGATCTACGTTCCGCTTACGGTAACCATCGGCAGCGCAGGCATCGCCATCACGCTGGCGCTTGGGGGAAGCGAACTGCTGGCGGGCGCCATCCTGGC
Source organism: Pseudomonadales bacterium (assembly GCA_021295935.1). Lineage (GTDB taxonomy): Bacteria > Pseudomonadota > Gammaproteobacteria > Pseudomonadales > Azotimanducaceae > Bin55. Next base: position 2,875 of record JAGWBL010000057.1, on the reverse strand, counting down.
AGGAACGCTGATTGCGTTCCTTTCATGGACGCGCTTCTTCTTCGAACCGATCGAGGAGTTGAGTTTCTGGTTCGCTCAGATGCAGATGGCGCAGGCCTCGGCTGAGAGGCTGTTTGGAGTCATCGACGCCCAGCCAGCCATTGCCGACTCGGAATCCGTCCGAGAGCGGGTCCATCAGTACTCAGAGCAGCTCCCTAACCCGAGTTTGGCACGTGATGGGCAACCGAATCGGATCGAGACGCTTGAAGCACGGAATCTGGACTTTTGGTACGACCCGGCCAAGCCGGTGCTCCGATCGCTGAACCTGACCATCAATCACGGCGAAAGCGTTGCGCTGGTGGGACCCACCGGCGGGGGCAAGACCACGCTCGCGAACATCCTGTGCCGGTTCTACGAGCCGGTGAAGGGCCAGGTCCTGATCAACGGCGAGGACTACCGCTCGAGATCGCTGGAGTGGTACCAGTCGAACCTGAGCATCGTCCTGCAGGAAGCCCATCTGTTCAGCGGCACCATCGCGGAGAACATCAGGTACGGATTGCTGAGGGCCGCCGAGACCGACATCGTCATGGCGGCGAAGTTGGCGGGAGCGCACGGGTTCATCTCCTGCATGGAAGACGGATACGAGACTCAGGTCGGAGAGGCTGGGTCGAGACTGTCGTCGGGTCAGAAGCAACTGATCTCGATCGCTCGAGCGACGCTGGCCGCCCGGCAGATCCTGTAGCTGGATGGAGCGACAAGTTCCGTAGACACGGAAACCGAGCGGGAAATCCAAGAGGGTCTCGAACGACTGTTCTGGGGTCGAATCTCCATCGTGATCGCTCACCGCCTTTCCACGATCCGAAACGCAAACACGATCGTTTTCATCGACGAAGGCCGAATCATCGAACAGGGCACGCACGTCGAATTGATGACGTTGGGCGGTCGTTACGCCGAGCTCTCCATGCAGCAAGCGCCGGAACATGGCCGCCATGACTGGAGGTCCATCGCTCTGGCGCCGTCCGAGGAACGGCGCGCCTCGGAGTGACGCGGCACGCTGACGCTCGCCGAGGCGAAGTCGCTTTGAAAGTCCGGACTGGCGTGCGCCAGCGCACACCGCTGCAGAAAAGGCTTTCAATCTGCTCGAAGTCAAGCTGCCCGGACCGGTTGCCATGTAACCCACAACCTCGACTCCGCCAATACCCCTGTAAGCCAGGGAAAGAGTCCCGATTTCGGAGCGGAAGGATCAGCCTGAGCGGCGACGGCTGTAGTCGCGAGCCCTTCGCAAAAACGCCTCGCAGGCTGTTCGCGTGACCAGATCGCGAGCATCAGCCGCTGGCATACCCGGAAACCGTTGCATGACAGCAGCGGAATACACGCCGCGCCCGTCTCTCTCCACCGTGCCGTCCAGTGCGTCCGTTACCTTGACGCCTCTGAGACCGCAACTTGGAGACTTCTCCGCGAAGACATACCCGTCAAGGCGCGCCAGTTCCCTCTGCATACGACCTGCCTGCTCGGCTAGTTCGTCGGTGTAGTCCAAGGTCGATTCGGCGACTGCAACAGCGCGGAGCGTCCCATTCCTCCGTACCAGGTGGATAGGGGGCCGAGGCACGCCCAACCCTATCCCGACCTCGGGACAAATGCCGACGAGGTGAATCTCTGGATCCTGAAGCTCCCGCGGCAGACCAGTGCCGAAATCCGATCCGTCCCATCGGACCGGTCGACCCAGGAGGCACTCGCTGACCCCGATGGTCAAGCGCAAATCCGTTCAGCCAATGAATCGATTTCCGGTTTCGGTTGGGTGCTGCAACACTCCACTGCGGGTTCGCTCGGCAACGCGTGTTGGATTGCTACTCGAACCTCCTGATCCTCACAGAATCACACTGCCCGGGCCAAGTTCCCAACAAGAGCGTTCGACGTCTCCAATCGCAATTCACGAGCTGACGATCGACCAGGCAAGTTGATTGAAGCAGACGTTGATCGCCTGGTTCGTGGCGACGGTTGCACTCCGTCCGAGCACGTGCGCAGGTTCACGCGATGTGCACGACGACAGTGCGTGTTCGGGGCTGTCGGCGATGCTCCCACAGAAAGATTCCCTGCCAGGTGCCCAGTTCCAGTCGCCCATCCAGGATCGGCACCGACAGACTCGTCGCGGTGATCGCTGCCCGAATGTGTGCGGGCATGTCATCGGGTCCTTCCGAGTTGTGCAGGTAGTTTGCTTTCGGGCCGAACTCGGGAACTGCGCGATCGATCCAGTCTTGCAGGTCCTGCATGACTGCAGGGTCGGTGTTCTCCTGAATGACGAGACTAGCCGACGTGTGCTTGATGAACATCGTCGCCAACCCGCTCGCCACGCCGCTTGCACGGACCGCACCCTCCACATCCTGAGTGATGTCGTGCAGACCGCGCCCCTTGCCCGATATGCGCAACGGGAAGTTCATCCAACTGTCGTCAGCCGCCAGACACCACCAACACTCCGGGGGCCGCAGTCGGCGCCATGCCACCCCAACGATACGATCACACATTGCAATTCTCTCGGACATGCCACCACGACTACTCCAGGAACCAGAGAGAGAACCAGGGCACATAGGTGATCAGCAACAGCACTCCCAGCAACACCACCATGAACGGAACGCACGCCATGTAGAGCTCCGTGATGGACTTCTTGAATCGGTAGCTCGCTATGAACAGGTTCATTCCAATCGGTGGCGTGAAGTACCCGATCTGCAGATTGGCGATGAAGATGATGCCCAGGTGCAACGGATGGATTCCGTACCCGACGGCGACCGGGAGCAGAAGCGGAACCATCAGCACGATGGCAGCAAAGATGTCCAGGATGGCGCCCAGCACCAGCAGGAGGAGATTGAGCAGAAGCAGGAACACGAGTTTGCTGGTGATA
>JAGWBL010000056.1 GCA_021295935.1 Pseudomonadales bacterium | reverse complement strand
CGAAATCCAAGCCATGTTGGACACGAACCCCGCGCTGCAAGTCGATGCAAACGACGACTTCATGGAAGGCGCCATCGAGCACCAGTCCCTGGACGCGTTGGAGATTGAAGACGGCGACGAAGATCCGTCCACGCTCCCTGGCGAGCTGCCAGCAACAGACCTGGGGGACGATCACGATCACGAACGCGTCTTGCCGACAGACATCGAAGACGTGGATTGGGACGAATTCCAGGACCGAGAGGTCGGCCAAGCGTCGGAATTTCGCGAGACGGAGACAGGGAGCGAGTTTCAGTTGGAGGATGCAACCAGTCTGCGAGATCACCTGCTTTGGCAGGTTCGTGCTGCGGGCCTCAGCGACCGAGACGAAGCGATCGGGCTGCTGCTGATCGATGCCTTGGACGCTCAGGGCTTTCTCATGGAGGGACTTGGAGAAGTGCTCGCGGAAGCGACAGCGCTCGGAGCCGACTCTTCGGACGTGGAGCGAGTGCTTGAAATCCTGCAGGAATGCGAGCCGACCGGTGTGGCTTCGCGATCAGCCAGCGAATACCTGCAGATCCAGCTTGGAGAACTGTCCCTCGACCCGAGACTGAAAGCCTTGGCGCTCTGCTTGGCGCGCGATCATGTCGGCCTGCTGGCGCACGGCAGCCTTCACGAGCTCGCCCGTCAGACAGGCCAAGGTCTGCTTGACGTCGGAAGGGCGCGCGAGCTCATTCGGAGACTCCCTCCCTGCCCGTTCCATACCTTCGGCGGGACCCAAACCCAGTTCATCGAACCGGACGTGATAGTCCGTGAGCTGAAGAACGGCGATTGGGGGTTGCAGCTGTGCGGCGATCACGGCACCTCCCTGTACATCGACCATGACATTGAACTCCTTGCAACACGCCTGCCGACAGGGGAACCCGACGCAAGGTATCTTGGCGAGAAGATCCGAGAGGCCAGATCGTTCCTGGACGCGCTGGAGTATCGATGCCATGCGCTTCTGTCCATCTCCCGAGCTATCGTGGAACATCAAAAGGAGTTCCTTGAACGCGGGGATCTTGCGCTCCGCCCAATGACGCGCTCTCAAATGGCCACCGAGATTGGAGTCCACGAGTCGACAGTGTCCAGAATTGCGGCGAACAAGTACATGGGTACACCGCAAGGCACGGTGCCAATAGGCCGTTTCTTCTCGGCCCGCGTGTCCCGAACCGACGGTGAGGACATCTCATCCACTGCCATTCGAGCGATGATCAAGAGCTACGTGGACGCAGAGAATCCGGCGAAGCCGTTGACCGACAGTCGCATTGTGAAGCTTCTTCAGGCGGACAGGGTGTCCGTAGCCCGACGCACCGTGGCGAAGTATCGGGAAGCCATGTCCATGCCCCCAGCCCACCTGCGCAAGAGAGCGATCTCTGCTCCGTAGCGGCAGTCTGGAGAGATGTATCCTTGTTCCGACGGTACCCGGGGCTCGGCTCTGAGCCCGCCAGGAGGGAATCCATGGAATTGCTCTTGACCGGCCACCATGTCCATGTCTCGGACTCGCTCAGACAGTTCACCGAAAGAAAGTTCAAGAGAATCGAACGCCACTTCGACAACATCACGCGCGTGCACGTGACGTTGGTCAGCGACCAGAAGAGCAAGCGGGCGGAGGCCTCCCTCCAAGTCGGGCGGCATCGGATTTTCGCCGAAGGCAAGGCGGCGAACCTGCGCACGGCAATCGACCTCTTGGTGGATCGTATCGACCGACAGGTGATCAAACAGAAGGAACGCATGCAAGACCATCGCGCACCTCATGGCACGAATGGCACGAGCTGACCAAGACTCGGACCCACTTCCTCGACACCCTCGCGCAGACCTGGATCTGCACGGTCTGTTTCCGCGGTCCAGAGTTCGAGCGCTGACGCGGATTCGGTCACAAAAGGCGATCCTTCGAGAGGCGGCGGTTGTCGTCGCTTCAGACTGCTCGACGCTGGATCCGCGCGAGGTGCTGACCCAACTTCAGGAGCGTGAACGACAGGGCAGCACGGTCATGGAAGGCACGGGCATCGCCATTCCCCACTGTCGGATCGAATCGTGCACCCAGTCGCTGGGAGCGTTGTTGCGCACCGCTGAAGAAATAGACTTCGGCGATGGGCACGCTGATGTGTTCTTCGTCCTTGTCATCCCCAGCAACGACCGAAACAACCGCAAGTACCTGCAGATTCTCGGCGCCATCGCCGACATCTACGGCAACGAGAACGCCATGATCGAGGAGTTGCGGGCTGCACCGAGCGACGTCGCCCTGCGGGCGGCATTCCAGCGGCACATGAACCGCCCGGTGACGGCATGAGGCTGGTCGTGGTCAGCGGGCGGTCCGGATCGGGAAAGAGCACGCTGCTCCGCATGCTCGAGGATTGCGGATACAACTGCGTCGACAACTTGCCGGTGCCGCTGCTCTCGGAGTTCGTGAGCAAGTATCGCACCGATGATGAGCAAGCCCGCCTTGCGGTCTCGATTGACGCGCGCAATCGGGCGGAGGATCTCGGCCTCCTGCCAGATGTGCTCGAGTCACTGAACACAGCCATCCTGAGCAGGACCGTAGTGTTCCTCGACGCGTTGAATCCCGCTCTGGCCAAACGGTTCGGCGACACCAGGCGCAAGCATCCACTGGTCGATTCCACCACCGACCTGCTGCAGGCCCTCGACATGGAGACCCGTCTGCTCGCTGGCATCTCCGAACTGGCGGACCTGCGGATCGACACCACCCAGCTTTCCTCGAACGACCTTCGCGTCTACGCACACGAAGAGTTTGCGCGGCCATCCGACGCAGGGCTGGTGCTGATCTTGCGTTCCTTCGGATACAAGCACGGTGTTCCGGTCGATGCCGACTTCGTGTTCGACGTTCGTTGCCTCCCGAATCCCTACTGGGAGGAATCTCTCCGGAACTTGACTGGACTGTGCGAGCCGGTAAGAGCGTTCTTCCAGAAGGACGAATCCGTCGACCGGTTGCGGACTCACATCTGCAACTACCTGGAAACATGGCTGCCGACGTTTCAGAGCCGAGGTCGAATCTATGTCAGCGTGGCTTTGGGATGCACCGGTGGCAGGCACCGTTCGGTCTACTTGATTGAACGCGTAGCCGAACGGCTTCGACAGCGATACCCGGGGCTGTTGGTGCGCCACAGGGAGATTTAGGGCGTACCGATGATTTCGAGCCGTGTCATAATCGTCAATCGACTGGGTTTGCACGCTCGCGCAGCCGCCAAGTTCATAAAGATCGCCAAGTCCTACAGTTGCGCAATTCGGATCGGAAGGGCGGACGATCTGGAACTCGTGGACGGCAAGAGCATCATGCGCCTGATGACTCTTGTCGCAGAGACGGGAACCGTTCTCGTCCTGGAAACGGAAGGCCAGCAGGAGCAGTCGGCGCACGATGCGCTGACCGAGCTGATCGAGAACAAGTTCTGGGAGTCCGAGTAGCCCAAAGGCTACCCTGCCGCCACGGTCATCCCTTCGACAAGGATGGATCCCGTGCGGATGTTGCCGCGAACATCCGTGTCGTCACCATAACCCGAGAGTCCGCGCAGCATCCGTTGCAAGTTGCCGGCCACTGTGACTTCATCGACGGGAAAGGCAGGCTCGCCATTCTCGATCCAGAGGCCAGCCGCGCCGCGCGAGTAGTCGCCTGTAACCAGGTTGATGCCCTGCCCCATCATTTCGGTCACCAGGAATCCGGACTCTATCGAGCCCAACAGATCCGACAGCGGGGTGGTTCCGACTTCGAGTTCCAAGTTGAACACTCCCCCGGCATTGCCCGTGGTGGGCAGCTTGAGTTTGCGGCTCGTGTAGCTGTCCAGCACGTAGCTCCGGACGACACCGCGCTCGATGAAGCACAGATCCTTCGTGGCAACTCCCTCCGCATCGAAAGCGCATGATCCTCCCGCCCTCTGCAGATGAGGCCTCTGCCAAAGGCTGAACCCTTCAGCCGCAACCATTGTGTCGATGGAATCGGCCAGGAAGCTCGCCTTGCGATACAGCAATCCGCCAGAGAGAGCGGCGACTAAACTGCCAAGCAGGCTCTTCGCCGTCTGGGCATCGAAGACCACGGGGTAGGAGCCCGTCCTTACACGCCGCCCGCCCAGCCGACGAAGCGAACGCCGCGCAGCTCGGCTGCCCACCATTTGGGGAGATTCGAGTTCGCCGGAAAGCCGGCTCGTGGTGTACCAGCCATCAGTCTGCATTCCCCGCTCGTCCTGCGCGACGACGACAACCGACGTCCCATACTGGGTGCCTCGAGTGGAACCCAAGAACCCGTGTGTATTCGCGTACACCTCGCAACCCGACTGGCTCCAGGCGGAACTTCCGTGTGAATTGACGATGCGACTGTCGAAGTCCAGTGCGGTCGCCTCAGCCTCCAAGGCATCGGCCTTTTGACGCTCCGCATCCAACGCTTCCGGGTGATAGAGGTCAAGATCCGGAATGTGCTTCGCCAGCCTGTCTGGATCGGCGAGACCGTTGCACGGATCTTGCTGGGTATGGCGAGCGAAATTCACTGCCTTGGCCACGGCTTCCGCGATGGATGAAGATCTGGTGTCCGTCGTGCTGACCATGCCACGGCGACAGTCGACGATCACGCTCAGTGCAATGGAACGATCCTGGTTGAGTTCCACGCTCTCGACATCGCGCTGACGGACTCCCACCGACAGGCCCGTACGGTCCGTCACTGAGACTTCCGCCTCCGGCGCACCCTGTCTGCGCGCTTCGTCAAGCAACCGCTGTGCCAGATCGGTCAGCTCCGCAACGACCCGGTCGTTGTGCAGGTCGACCTGTCCCGGCACTCCCGAGTCGAACACCGCACCTGAGGGCAGACTCACGCCGACGTCCCTCCCACGGTAAGTTCGTCAATCTTCAGCGTCGGCTGTCCCACTCCCACCGGCACGCTCTGACCGTTCTTGCCGCAGGTTCCAACTCCGTCGTCCAGCTTCAGGTCATTGCCAACCATGCTTATGCGACCCATGACTTCGGGGCCGTTGCCGATCAGCGTGGCACCGCGAATCGGCGGGCCCTTTCGTCCGTTCTCGATCATGTACGCCTCCGTCGCGGAGAACACGAACTTTCCGGATGTGATGTCCACCTGGCCTCCGCCGAAACCAACAGCGTAGACCCCCTTGGAGACCGTCGAGAGCACCTCCTCGGGATCGGACTCCCCCGCCAACATGAAGGTGTTCGTCATGCGGGGCATGGGGAGATGGGCGTAGGACTCTCGACGCCCGTTGCCCGTCGGCGCCACCCCCATCAAGCGGGCGTTTTGCTTGTCTTGCATGTATCCCTTGAGAATTCCGTTCTCAATCAGCACGGTACGGCCTGAGGGCGTTCCTTCGTCGTCCACCGTCAGCGATCCCCGGCGATCCATCATGGTTCCATCGTCGACCACGGTGCAGAGCGAAGACGCAACCTGTTCGCCAATCCGCCCGCTGAACGTCGAGGTTCCCTTCCGGTTGAAGTCGCCTTCGAGGCCGTGCCCCACCGCTTCGTGAAGCAGCACACCCGGCCAGCCTGGCCCCAGGACCACGGGCATCGCGCCCGCCGGCGCATCCACTGCGTCCAGATTGAGCATTGCGACACGCACCGCTTCCCCGGCGATCTGCCTGCCGACTTCGGTATCCATGAGCCACTGCAGGTCGAATCTTCCTCCGCCTCCTGCGCGCCCCGTTTCGCGTCTGCCGTCGCGTTCCGCGATGATCGAAACATCAAATCGCACCAGCGGCCGCACGTCAGCCGCATGCGAACCGTCGCTTGCCACGGTGAAGTTGGTCTCGTGAGACGCGTTCAGGGAAATCGAAACGTCCGTCACGCACGGATCCAACGAACGCGCGAACGCGTCAATACCCTGAAGAAGACCGACCTTCTCGGACTCGGTCGCCGAGGTGATGGGGTCGACATCCGCATACCTTGGCGACGCGTCGAATCGCTTTCGCAACGCGACCGAACTGTCACCGCCGACGCGGGCGATGCTCTTGGCCATGCCTGCGGCGCGGCTCAAGCTGGGCAACACGATGTCGTCGGTGTAGGCAAACCCAGTCTTCTCGCCGGACACCGCCCTCACGCCAACACCTCGATCCTGGCCAAAACTCCCCGACTTGACGATCCCGTCGCTGAGCGTCCATGACTCGCTGCGTCGCGACTGGAAGTACAACTCTCCCAGATCCACGTCATGGGCCATGATCTGCCCCAGCAAGCGGTCGACATCCCCTTCCGTTATCTCGGCAGGCTCCAGCAGGTCCGTACGTGCCGCTTCAATTCGTTGCATGCTTCTACTCTCCAGGTGAATCGTCCGCGAACGGTTCTTCCTCCTCCTCGGAATCGGGCGTGAGCTCGTCGCTGAAGGCTCGCACCAACTCCACCTCGGGTTCGTCAACAGTACCCGTAACTCGGTACAGCCCGCTGAGCAGGTTCTTCAGCGCTTCGCCGAATATCTGCTTGCCAAGGAACACACCAGCTCCCGCAATCGGATTTGCCAGCAGGAGGTAGGTCGTGTACCAATGGATCGACTTGTCCAGGCCCAGCGTGATTACCAGCGCCATGTCGATCTCTTCAGACTCGAGGTGAACAGTGCCCAGCGCTGCCATGCTCACACCCGTCCCGTCGAAGTAGCCTGGTTCCTTCAGTTCCACGAGTCCGTCTTCCATCGACA
>JAGWBL010000055.1:6863-7327 GCA_021295935.1 Pseudomonadales bacterium | reverse complement strand
GCTCCTCGTCCAGAAGTGAGGTTGCTGCCTTGGCTGGCGACATGACGGTCTTGGACCTGGTCGGCTCGTACGCAGGCGCGATGGGATATGGGCAGTTCATTTCCTCAAGCTACCGCAAGTGGGCGATCGATTTCGACGGGGATCGTTCTCGCGATATCTGGAACAACACGACGGATGCCATCGGCAGCGTGGCGAACTACTTTGCGGAGCATGGTTGGAAGGGCGCCCGTCCCGCGTTCGAGGAAGTCGTGCTTGCCAGCCCGGACGCGCCGGCGGCGGAGTTCGCGAGCACGGGGCTTGATCTCACGCGCACGGTGAGAGAGTGGAAGGAACTTGGAGTTCAGACCGACGGGAAGGACCAAGCCAAGGCCGCCTTGTTCCGCATGGAAGCCGAAGGTGGCAACGAGTACTGGCTCGGTTACCACGACTACTACGTGATCAGCCGCTACAACCGCAGTGCGCTC
>JAGWBL010000055.1:0-6849 GCA_021295935.1 Pseudomonadales bacterium | reverse complement strand
GATCGGGGAACGCCTCTAGGCAACATGAGGCGAGACCCGCACGACCGACTTGTCTTCTGCGCGGCCGTCACATGGGCCGGATGTACTTTCGCGGCGCTGACTGGAGCCGGGCATGTCGGATATGCCGCAAACACCGCACTGGAGTGCCCCGGAACCAACAAGCCATACGTGGTCAATGGACAGCGCTACACGCCGTTGAGCCCGGTCGAGGTGTACGTGGAAGAGGGCACGGCAAGCTGGTTTGGCGACGAAGTAATCGGCAAGAAAACGGCTTGCGGCCAGAACGCGGACAACGAATCCATGACCGCTGCCCACACGACCCTGCCACTGCCCAGTCGGACGAGGGTCACCAATCTCGAGAACGGAATGTCCGTAGTGCTGTGGGTGACCGACAGAGGTCCTTTCGCAAGCAATCGCATCATCTCGGTTTCGGAGATGGCTGCCCGCGCGCTTGGCTTCCGGGATCAGAGAATCGCTCATGTCCGGGTGGAGAGGCTCGACATCTCGGGACCGGTTGCGTACGCAGGACCGAGGCGCACGGCCGACGAGGTCGTCTACCTTGAAACGGAGATCATCTTCGGGGCGAACAAGGCTGCGATCGAAGCGAACGAGCTCTTCAAGATCGCCGGGGTGAACGCCGAGATCCTCGAGTTCGCTCGTGAGGATGCCTATCGCATCAGGATCGGGCCGTTCCAGTCCAGGAGGGATGCTGGGAGGGCAAGAGCCCGCATCATCATCGAGCGTCAACAAGACCTGCACATCGTCGTGGAGTAACCATGCTTCGTCAACTGCAATCCGTCGCACTGGCCGGACTGCTCGGATTCACTCTTTGGGCTGATGCACAGAGCCCGGTGATCATCCCGCGGCCGCCGTCCCTGGATTCCTCCAGCTACATCATGATGGATGCAACAACCGCCAGGGTGCTTGTCGAGTTCAACAGTGACGAAGCCAAACCCCCGGCAAGTCTCACCAAGATCATGTCGAGCTATGTTGGGGCGGCCGAGCTGGATGCCGGGCGGGTGAGCAAGGATGAACTCGTTCCGGTCAGCGTTAATGCGTGGAAGACGCCCGGATCCAAGATGTTCATCAAGGAAGGCACTGAAGTGATGTTCCAGGACCTGGTGATGGGCATGGTCGTGCAGTCCGGAAACGATGCAAGTGTCGCGCTAGCCGAACACGTCGCCGGGAGCGAGCCGGCGTTCGCGGAAATGATGAATCAGTACACGCTCTCACTTGGGATGACCAATTCTTACTTCCTCAACTCGACCGGATTGCCGGACGACGGCCATGTTTCCACGGCCCGAGACATGGCGATTCTCAGCATCTCCCTGATTCGTGACTTTCCGGATCATTACGCCCTCTACAAGCAAACCGAATTCACCTTCAACGACATCCATCAACCCAATCGCAACCGCTTGCTCTTTCTGGACAAGTCCGTTGATGGAATCAAGACCGGATACACCGATGCGGCGGGGTTCTGCCTGGCCGCGTCGGCGGAACGCTCCGGCATGCGGCTCGTCACTGTGGTGCTAGGCGCCGACAGCGAAGAATCCCGGATCAGGGACACGAAGAAGCTGTTGAGCTACGGATTTCGGACTTTCGAGACGCGTGAGGTCTATGACGGGTCGGAGGTGGTAAGCACGGCCCGAGTCTCTTTCGGAACCGAGAACGAAGTCTGGCTCGTCATCGGCACGCCGCTCACGGGAACCTACTGGCGTGGAAGGGCCAACCAGCTTGAAGCCGAGGTCGAAACCGCGGAGGAGACTATGGCGCCGATCAGTCAGGGACAGGAGCTGGGAACGCTTCGACTGAAGATCGAAGACGAGGTTTTCGCGACGGTACGGGTCATTGCTGAATGGGAGGTCGAGGAATCGGGATTCTTTTCCAGGAGCCTCGAGTCCATCGGCCGTTGGTTCGGATCCCTGTTTGAGTAGTTCATCCACGGAGTCGCGGACACTGCTGGTTCGGGAGTTGGGACGCCGGGCCTACGAGCCGATTTGGCGTGCCATGCGGGATTTCACGCAAACGCGCACGCACGCCACACCCGACGAATTCTGGCTCGTGGAGCACGACCCCGTTTATACGCTGGGCCAGGTGGCCAAGCCCGAACACTTGCTTGCTCCCGGGGACATTCCGGTGGTTCGGACAGACCGTGGTGGCCAAGTGACCTATCACGGTCCGGGGCAGGTGGTGGGATACGCGCTGTTCGACTTGTGCCGCATGCAGGTGAAGGTGCACGAGTTCGTCAGGCGCATTGAAGAATGCATGATTCTCGTGCTAGCGGATCATGGCGTCATCGGTGAGCGGTGGGATGGACGGCCCGGCGTCTATGTCCGAACAGCCAAGATTGGGGCCTTGGGCATTCGGATTCGACGTGGGTGCACCTATCACGGACTCGCGTTCAACGTGTCGATGGATCCCACGCCGTTCCACAGCATCAATCCTTGCGGGATGGCTAACCTCGCGGTGACGCAACTCTCGGAGCTTGCGGAGGTCGAGTCGCTGCACACTGTCGGACGTGCGCTCGCACACCACGTGCGTGATCTGTTCGGATTCAGCTCTGTCCGCTACACACCGGACAGGTGGGTTGCCGGTACAGCCTGAGCTTGCGAACTTCCATTCGCCTGCCGTCGATGGCGAGCACGTAGCCGACGAGCCCGTCGCCGATGCCAGCCAGCATCTTGATGGCCTCCATGGCCTGGATCGTGCCGATGACGCCGACGATCGGCGAGAGCACGCCTCGCTCGGAGCAGTTCTGATCGAGTTCGCCCTGATCGTCGTGAAGGCAGCGGTAGCAAGGAGATGTTTCGCTCCGCGCATCAAAGGCTGCCACCTGGCCCTCCATGCGAATCGCGGCACCCGACACCAGCGGGGTGTTGGATCGAACGCAAGCACCGTTTATCTCGTGCCGACTCCGGAAGTTGTCGGTGGCGTCGATGACCAAGTCCGAGGCCAGGACCTGCCGGCTCAGTTCATCGGATGTGAGCTTGCGTTCGATCGCCGAGACTCTCGTCGCGGGGTTCAGGCTCCTCAGCGATTCAGCCGCTGACACCGCCTTGTTCCGTCCGACGTCCGATTCCAGGTGTGCGATTTGGCGTTGCAGGTTGCTGACTTCGACGCTGTCAAAGTCGACCAGGGTGAGTTCTCCCACTCCGCTGGCTGCAAGGTACATGGAGGCGGGACATCCAAGTCCGCCGCAACCAATTACCAGTACATGGGAGTCAAGGAGCTTCTGCTGGCCGGCGATGTCCACTTCCGGAAGCAGGATTTGCCTGCTGTATCGAACCAGCTCTGCATCTCTCACGGAAGGGCCCCCTGGGTCACGCGGGGCAATCCACCGAGGTCGTGGTGAGTCGCGATGTCGGCAAATCCCGCGGCTGTGAACAGGAGCTGCACCTGGGTCTGTTGGTCGCAACCGTGCTCCACAAGCAACCGGCCGCCCTCGGAGAGGTGGGCGGGAGCGCCCGCTACGACATGTCTCAAGCCAGCGAGCCCATCGGGTCCGCCGTCGAGCGCCAATCGAGGCTCGTGGAGTAGATCGCCACATTGAAAATGCGGGTCGTCCGACTCCACGTAGGGTGGGTTGCTGACGATGACGTCAAAGATGCCGTCGATGGACTCGTACCAGCAAGACTGGACCAATTGAATTCCGAGTCCGAGCGTCTCGGCATTGCACCTGCAGACTTCGAGTCCAGGAGCGGAGACGTCGGAAGCTGTGACATCTGCGCCGGTTTCCTTGCGAATTGCCAGTGCGATGCAGCCGGATCCGGTGCCGAGATCGAGCACGCGGGAACTTGAAGCGATGTGCTCCAGGGCCATCTGAACAAGCTCCTCGGTTTCCCAACGCGGGATGAGCACCGATGGGCCAACAGCAAGCTCGATGGTTCGGAACCCGCGGCGGCCCGTTACGTAAGCGAGCGGCTCTCCCCGGCATCGGCGAACGATGCTCGATGTCAGCTTGGCCACATCTCCGTCGTCCAAGAGTTGATCAGGGTTCGCCGCGATTTTCGTGCGTGAGATTGAAAGCAGATCTCGAAACAGTGCGCACGCTTCCCGTTCGCCGAGTCGGTGCCGCGCCATCGCGAACGCATGCGCGAGGCTTGTCGTGCCTGACGAAAGGTTCTGGACGTCCTCAGGCTGAGGCCGCATCGCGGCCTTGGGATCGGACCTGGCTGAGTCGCTCTGCATGACTCCGTTTTATCAGAGGGTCTATGAGATCGTCGAGCGAACCTTCCAGCACGTCGTCAAGCTTGTAGAGGGTGATGTTCGCTCGGTGATCGGTGACCCGTCCCTGCGGGAAGTTGTAGGTGCGGATGCGTTGGGAGCGATCGCCCGACCCCACAAGCGCCTTTCGCAGGGCGCTCTCTTCGGACTCCTGCTTCTCGCGCGCGCTTGCAAACAGTTTCGCTTGCAAGAGTGCCATTGCGCGCGCCCTGTTCATGTGTTGCGAGCGTTCTTCCTGGCACTCCACTACCACGCCGGAAGGCTTGTGGGTAAGGCGCACGGCCGAGTCGGTCTTGTTGACGTGTTGGCCACCCTTGCCCGACGACTTGAACGTTTCGACGCGCAGGTCCTTCGAGTCGATTTCAATCTCGTCCACCGGGTCGGCTTCCGCCATGACAGCCACGGTGCAGGCGGAGGTGTGGATTCGGCCTTGGGATTCGGTCTTCGGCACCCGTTGGACACGGTGCGCACCCGATTCGAACTTGAGTCGCTCGTAGACTCCCTGTCCGTCCAAACGACAGATCACATGCCAATAGCCGTCGCTTTCCGACGGCCTTGAGCTGAGGATTTCCTCGTTCCATCCCCGGGCGGCTGCGTAGCGTTGGTACATCTGGAGCAAGTCCGCTGCAAACAGCGCCGCTTCCTTTCCGCCAGTGCCGGCCCGGATCTCGAGATAGGCGCTTCGCCCGTCAGTGGGATCCGGCGGAAGAAGCATGAGTTCCAACGCGTCGGATGCTTGCTGCAGGCGGGGTTGGAGGTCGTCGAGAGTCGATCGGCCCAGCTCTTTCAGCTCGCCGTCATCGCTCTCCAGGAGTTCCTCAGCCTCATGCATCTGAATCTGAATGGACTCGCACTCCTGCCAGGCGCGCACAATCGGGTCCAGCTGCGCGTACTCCTTCGACAGCTGTGGAAAGAGCTTGCGATCGCTGACCACTTCCGGCTCTCCGAGCCGACGAGTCAACTCCTCATGCCGAAACCTGATCTCCTCCATGCGCGGAGCGATCCAGGACAGTGCCTGACGCATGGCTTAGTCCCTGGTGTGTACCGCTTCGAGCAGTTCGAGCAGACGATGATCACCGTTCGCGCTTGCCTCGCGTATCACCATCGTCGGACCATGCGTGAGCTTGTTGGTCAAGTCCTTGCTGAGCCGATTCATGACTTCGGCGGCGGACGCTCCTGCCGCAAGCTTGTCGTTGGCGGCCGCCAATAGCGTCAATCGAATGCTCTCGTTGCGGTCTCGATACCTGCCCAGTAGTGCGTTGGCTCCCGCGATGCGCTCAGCGCGCTCGTATTCCTGAATCGCTTGATCGATCAACTCCGCGGCCTGTTCTGCCGCCTGTCTTCGCTCTTCCAAGTTGATGTCGATCACATCTGACAGGTCATCGATGGAATACAGGTGTACTCCTCTGAGGGCAGCAGTTGCCGGCTCCACGTCTCGGGGCACGCCGAGGTCAATGATCACCATGGACCGGCCGCTTCGCGAACGGATGGCACGTCTCACGTGGTCTTGGTGGCGCAACGGGTTCGTGCTGCCAGTTGAGGAAATGACAACGTCGAAACGGGGGAGTTCATCGTCGATCGCGTTCAGAGGGAGAGCAGTCCCTCCCGTTGCCGCGGCCAGCTGCTGAGCTCGCGTCAGGGTTCGATTGGCAATGCAAACGTCCCTGCATCCCGCTGCCTGCAGATGGCGAACCAGTCGTCGGACGTTCGAACCCGCACCCAGGAGCAGGACTCTCGCCGAACCCATGTCAGGCAGTAGTTGCTCGGTCAGTCTCGTCGCCGTCGAAGCGACGGACACGGGATTTGAGCCGATGTATGTCTGGGACCGGACTCTCTTCGCTACTGACCAAACTGCGGTCGCCAGACGTTCCAGCTGCCTGCCCATGGAACCCTGTTGTTGCGCAACTGCATAGGCGCTCTTCAGCTGACCGAGAATCTGGGGCTCGCCCAACACCAGTGAATCGAGGCCGGATCCAACACGCATCACGTGCCGTACAGCTTCGAGGTCCCAGTGCGGGTAGCACACCTGATCCAGCAGTTCGCAGCTCAGTTGACACTCCGAGGCAAGCCAGGATTTCAACTCTGAAACGTCGGCACGATCGGTGACGCAATGCACTTCCGTACGATTGCAGGTGCACACGATGACGAACTCCTGCAGTTCGGGAACCGTCTCTCTAAGTGAGGAGCTCGCGTCGGGCAATCTGGCACGAGGAATCACGAATTTCTCACGTATGTCCAAGGATGCGGAGCGGTGGTTGATTCCGTACGCCAAGAGAGGCATGTTGAGGGTCAAGGGATCCCTGCTTTCCGGCATGTCATGATACTTTCGCTCGCAGCAGTCTCAATGGAACGCAACGTGGTGAACAAGGCAATTGCACCGGGCGGAACCTGGAACGGAGCGCAGGCAGTTGTTGGTTCGCGGGATCGTGACTTCGGAGTTCATTCATGAGTCTTCGAGCGTCGAGGCGCATCGGCGCCCGCAAGCAGGGCGCATTTCGCAGTCTGGTCGCTTGGGGAACGGTTGGCTCGGCTTTGATTCAACTCGGGTGTGGGTTGGCGCCGGGTCAGCCAACCGCATTCGAACTGAAGGTCGCTGGCTAGGTGGGCCTGGCACGCGGAGAGGAG
>JAGWBL010000054.1 GCA_021295935.1 Pseudomonadales bacterium | reverse complement strand
CGGTTTGGGATCTGCTGGAGGAAGCCTACCGGTGTTTCGGCGTGCGACCAACTCTTCTAGAGCGGGACTCCAATTTTCCCTCGTTCGAAGACCTGCTTGCGGAAGTCAACAAGATCAAGGACTGCCAACGGCGCGCGAAGGTGAGTGTCTAGCTTCTCGAACGTCTCGGGACAGCAAAGCGCCGCTCTGGCAAACTTCCAGATTCGCCAGCTCGAGTTCGCGGCCTACATTCGAGATCCTGCATCGAACCCGCTACCACAAGGCATCGACGAGCGTCGGATGCAGGTCTATGTCGACAACTTCTTTCGGTCGGTCAGGAACTTCCTGAGGAGCACGCTCAAGCGAACCAGCAAGGCGGTTGGGCCGGAGTGCTGGAATGCCATGGTCCGGGAGTTCTTGGCCCGGCATGCTTGCAAGTCGCCCTTCTTTCTGGACATGCCGACCGAGTTCCTGGAGTTCTTGCTGAACTTCCGCAGCGAGGACTCAGATCCGCCGTTTCTTCGCGAACTCTGCCATTTCGAGTGCACGGAACTGGAATTGAAATACCACGCGGCGACATTGGCGCGTGATCGCCCGCAGTTTGCGGAGGACGCCGAATTGGTGTTGTCTCCGCTGGCTCGGCCTCTCAGCTACGCGTGGAACGTGCTGGACGATGAGGCGCTGTCCAGTTCGGCGGAGCGTTCGTCGGAACGCACTTGGGTGATTTTGGTTCGCGACCGAAAGCACCGCGTCAGGCGAGTGCATTCCACAATGTTGACCCATCGCCTGCTCCAGTGTTTCGAGCATCCGGTCCGGCTACCGAGCGTGGCAAATCTCCTCGCAAACGAACTGGACGCAGCCATCGACGCAGTTTCGCATCAAGTTCGCACCACGACCGAGTACTTGTGCGAAACGGATGTTCTTGTCCAAGGACATGAGATTCAAGCGAGGCCGGACTGACAGTTCTCGCGCCGTCGCACCAGCGGAGGTACGTCGGCACACAGTTCAGCCGATTGCGGCTCGGCGAGAGAACGCCTGATTCAGCCTGAACCGCTGCGCCGCAATCTCGTGCATCAGTTCCTCTTTGGTCGTCTCGCAAATCGACACTGTCCGTTCTCTCAGGCTGTCACTTGCGTGAGGATCGCTCTGGAATCGATGTCGAACTCGCTTCAGGCCTCGGATCCCGCCCGGTTGCCTTCAGATTATTTCTGAGGCTTGCCTCAGTTCGGTCGAGTCTTTCGGACTGGCTGTCGTCTCTTTGAGTTCGCATTTCGGCGCAGTGCGCTGCGGCCAGGTGTGGCTCAAACTCAGTTTGACTAGCTACGGGTTGGTTGCATTTCGCGCTGCCAACTTGGCCGCAATGAACTCGGCGTGACTCAGGTAGAGCAAGTCAGAAATTCTGCGAATTACGTGCTCCTCCCGGTGGAACGTCTCTCCGGCATGGTCGTGCAGTCGCCAAAGCTGGATGAGCAGCGCTTGCTTCTCATCCCCGTCAAGGTGCTCGTTCAGAGTCCGAGTGAATCCGAACAGATCCGTTGCCGACGCATGCCGAGCTGTGGATTCGCCAACCAGACGCCCTGCTTGTGTTGATTCAATTCCGAACAGGAGCTCCAACGACACTCGGACATGTCGCTTTTCCTCAGCAGTCAGTTCATGATCAGCGAACGCTACTTCGATCATCAGTGCTCCGGCTGCGCTGGCGACGGCGTAGGACTCCGCAGGGGGCTGGTCCGTGGCGGACTCGTGGTCCTTCAGAACTCTCCTCAACAGCTCAAACATCAATGCACCAGCTGATCGTCAGGCAGTCGCCTGAGCATTCTCAGCACGTTGTCGATGACTTCCAGGCCCGCAGCGCTGGACCGGGAGGCGTTTCCGAGACATCTCCGGATCCGCGCAGATCCGGGACGGCCTCTGATCAGTCCCGCGATGTGGCGCACCATCGGCTGCAGCTTGGTTCCCCGTGTCAACTCTCGTTCGACGTACTTCCGATATCGGAGCAACACGTCATCCACTGTCAATCCAGGGTCTTGCCCGTGCACCTCCTGATGCACACGTGCCATGAACATGGGGTCCCGGTACGCCGCTCGCCCAATCATCACTCCGTCAGCCCACAGCAGCGCGCTACGAACCGTCGGACAGTTGTCGATCCCGCCGTTCAAATGGACCTTGAGGCTGGGAAAGCGCGACTTCAACAATCGCACCCTCTCGTAGTCGAGAGGCGGAACGTTCCGGTTCTGTCTCGTGCTGAACCCAGTGAGCAACGCCTTGCGGGCGTGAACGATCAGCGTGTCGACCCCCGCTTCGGAGACCGCGTGCACGAACTCCTCCAGGAATCGAGGGCTGTCGTGGGCGTCGACTCCCGTCCGGCACTTGAGGGTGACAGGGATGGACACCTCGCCTCGAATCGTCTCTATCAGTCTCGCAACCGAGGTGGGCGACTTCATCTGGCAGGCCCCGAATTCTCCGGCGGTGGCCCGGCCCGCTGGACATCCCAGATTGAGATTGATGGCATCGAATCCCCTTGCTTCGACCAGTTTGCCTGCCTGACTCATGATCGACGGATCGCTGCCTGCCAGCTGAACGGCAATCGGATGTTCTTCTTGCGAGAAATCCAGTTTCGCCGTTGCTCTTCCGAACACTATAGAGTCGGCAACCACCATTTCGGTGTACAACCATGAACGTGGCGCGAGAATTCGATGAAGCACTCGGCAGTGCCGGTCCGTACGACGAACCATGGGAGCCAATGCCATTTCACGCGACACGCCTTGTCGTGCAGTTTCCCCTACCAAGCTAACCAAGTCTCTGAACGCTGGGTTCGTTGCGAGGGTTGCGCCCGAGTGCTGCCAGACTGCGGTCCGAACCGTGCCCGAGCAACGACTCTGTCGACGTTGCGGCAGCGCCAGGGACGGGTCATGCTTGCTGCCTTCGGATGAGTTCCTGAAACTCGCCCTCGATTGAAGCAAGCTGCTCGTAAGTTCCTTCCTGAACCACCCGTCCCTGCTTGAGCACGTAGATCCGATCGGCGTTGCGAACTGTCGAAAGTCGATGCGCTATGACGATGCGTGTGGCCGACATCGCCTCGATGTTCTTCATGGCAACGTCCTGAGTCACACAGTCCAGCCAACACATGGCTTCATCCAGAATCATGATGCGGGGATTGTGCGCGATCATCGCGGCCAAAGCGATGCGTTGACGTTGTCCACCGGACAACGTGCATCCATTCTCTGACACCATTGTGTGCATGGACATTGGCATGGCTTTGATGTCTTCCTCAACCCCCGCGATCTCTGCTGCGCGCCAGGCGTCATCGGTAGAGAGATCGGTCAGCTCGCCGGCGATGTTGCTCAGGATGGTTCCCGGCTGCAGTGTCGCCCCAGGAACAACCATCCCGACCTGACGTCGAACGCTAGCGGCGTTGAGGCGATCGAGGTTCTGACCGTCGTAGTACACACCGCCGGACACAGGCGCTTCCAGACCAAGCGCAACATTGGCAAGCGTGGTCTTGCCTGCGCCGGATTCGCCAACAATCGCGACGAACTCGCCGGCGTCAGCACGAAGAGACACGCTCTCGATCACAAGTGGTCCATCGTCGTAGCTGAAAGAGATCCGGTCCAGCCGGAAATCACCACGTAGAACCATCTGAGTGCAGGGCAGCTTCGCAGGTTCCGGTTCCGCGGAAAGAATCGGTCTCATGCCGCGCGGTACAGCAAGGAGGGCAGACAGTGGACGGAACGCGTCGAACAGAGCGGCAACCGCTTGGAACAGCAGTTGCGAGACCGCAAACACCACCAGAAAGTCCGCAATCGACAGGCTGTTGGCATCGCTGAACACAAAAGCCCCGACTACAAGTGTTCCAGCCACCAGGGGAAGTGCAGATCCCAGCGCACCCACGGGTTCCATCAACGAGAACATTCGATTCTCTGCGTTCTTCTGGGCGTTGAACGAGCGCGCCCAGAACGCGAAAGCAGCGCTCTGTGCGCGGGAGGCCTGAAGCTTGGCCACTCCTCGTACGGATTCGAAGAGAGAGCCAAGGACAGCTCGAATGGTGTCGAGCAGACGCCAATGCGACTCCCGCTGCTTGCTCGCGACAGTTGTTGCCAACGCCAGGGACGCGACGCCCAGGCCGAGGATCAACCAGCCCACACTCGAATCGCAGGCAAAGACGACCACTAGTGAGGGCGACAGGAAGAGCGCTGTGAGCAGCGACGCCATCGGAACTCCGGAGATCAGATCGCGAACGCGATGAACCGTCAGGACGCGCAAGCCGAGGTCTCCCGCGGGGTGTCTCCGAAATGCGTTCAGTCGGCAGGACAGCACCCGGTCCATGAGCGCTGCCCCAACAGTCGAGGAGAGTCTTCCTTCGATCCGCATCATGGCCGTGCCTCGCATCACTTGCAGAGCAGCGGCGATCACACCTATGCCAGCGAGACCCGCAGCGAAACTCGGGAATGGCAGCGAATCGCCGGGAAGTACCAGGCTCTCGATGACGACACCCAGGGCCAGCGCGGGAAAGAGGGTCAGCAATCCGGCAGCAACGCCGGTGACCAGGACCTTGGCGCAGTCGGCACCAATCCCTGTTCTGGCGATCGCAACGAGGTCTCGAACTCCCGCATCCAGGCTCCGCCTCTTGGGCAGTGTTCGGTACAGCATCCAGGCGTCTTCCTGAATCTCGGAAGCCACACCGCCGAACACACGTTCCCTCATGCCGCTGACCGGGTCGTATGCCCAGTATCGATTGCCTCGACCGGGTATCAACGCGATCGGTTTCCTGTCCGCCGTGCGGAACGCCAGCAACGGCCCGCTGTCGCCCAGCCACCACTTGTCGTCAACCCGCAGCTCGACCTGCCTCCGACGAACGCCCGACCGCTCCAATACGTCCTGAAACGATGGCGATTCGTCGCCGTTGCGCCGTTCGTCGGGAAGGGTGAGGCGCACATGGGAGCGCTCTGCAACAATCGCCAGCGCCCGCAGCGTCAAATCGCTTACCTGAGTCGTGAGATCGGTCGGAGACTGGGCGGCCGTCGAGTACAGCTCGCGTCGAGCACGATGCTTTTCAAAGGTTCGCCACTGCGCGCTCTCCTGTTGCTCGTTTATTGTGTCCGCCAACAACAGCCTTTGGTTCTGAAGGAACGTGCGGACAGCAAGCCGGTGAAATTCCCGGACCGCCTCGGCTACCGGCGCGTGCGCTCCTTGCCCGCGGACGATGTCTATCGTGCGGTGGACGTCGAACCGAGTCGCGGCGCGCATCTCGATCCAGCCCGGCGGGACCAAAGGCAACCGTGCCACGGCACCGGGAATGCCCCTTTCCGTACCCAGAAAGGCGGCAGCAGAGACCTCTCCTTCCAGCCACAGCACACCACGGTCCGATGAGACCGTCCCTTCGAAGCGCTGGGAGGCACCGGGCGAGATTCTCGTGGCAACGGGATGTGCGTCGATGTCACGCGTGACCGTCTTGACAATGTCCTGCATCCAAGCATCCAGCTGATCGGCAATCTCAACAGCACGGGTGTCCCGCTCTGTTGCGGGCAATCCGTCCACCCGGAAGAGATGGTCTAGCGGAATAGGGCGGACCAGAGAGCCCGGCAGCCCCTTCATCACCAGCTCGAGGTTCCCACCAGAAACGTCTCCTGCGCATCCGAACACCAACCTGCCGGCGACCGCGGTAACGAGGTGGGCGGGAAGCGAAGTCGGCTTTCCGTTCTCGAGCTCGGAAAGAAAGACGTTGACAGCTCCCTTTTCCACGTACCAAGTCTGTTCTGGGTTCGTGATTGCAATCGTGTGCAAGTTGGAGACTCTGATCGGCTCTGCAACCGACTGCGCGAGGGATCGAACCGCTCCCGGGAGATCGGATCGAAATGCATCAGGCATCGACGAGTCTCCGGTAGAGACCGTCCACGGCCACAAGGTCTTCATGACGCCCTCTCTGCACTTCCTTTCCATTCTCCAGCTCCACGATCAAGTCGCTGTCTCGAATGGTGCTCAGTCTGTGGGCGACGATCACGCAGGTGCAACCGCGCCTTCTGAGGCTGCGATCGATTTCGACTTCCGAAACGGCATCGAGCGCGCTTGTCGGTTCGTCGAGGATCAGAATGGAGGGGTTGCTGACCAGGGCACGGGCAATTTCCAGCCGTTGAAGTTGTCCGCTGCTGAAGTTGCTTCCTCCCTCAAGCACCGGTGAGTCGTAACCACCCGGTCTCGAGACGACGACCTCATGTATCCCGGCATCTCGGGAGGCCGCAACGATGCGTTCGTCCGGAACGGCGGGGTTCCAGAACGTCAAGTTGTCGCGCACGGACCCAGCGAACAGCATGGGTTGCTGATCCACCATGCTCAGGGACTCGGCAAACACCTCTGGTGGCACGTCTCGCAGGGAGTGTCCGTCGTACAAGATCTCTCCGGACCATGGCTCGTGAAATCCGGTAAACAGCAGAGCCAACGCTGTCTTGCCCGAGCCGCTTGGCCCGACTATGGCGACTCGCTCCCCTGGGTCGATGGTCAAGCTGAAGCCTTCGAAGAGCGGCGGCTTGGCCTCTTGGAAGCCAAATGTGACATTGCGGAACTCGACCCGGCCCGAAAGTCGCAGCTTGCCGCCTACAGTCTGGATGACTGGCGTATTGGAAGAGACTGGCTTGCGAACCGGCACGCCCGTCGTCATCACGTCGTCCAGCCGGGCGAGTTCTTCGGCCCTGGACGGCAGCTCGGCCGCGAACGTCAACACCCGGCCCATCGGGTAGAAGACGCTGTTGGCGAGCACGAACGAGCCTACCAATATCCCGGCTGTCAGGTCGCCGTTGGCGACCCGCCAGCCGCCGACCCCAAGAATCAGCGCATTGCCGATGAAGTTGAACAGAAGGGGAAGGGCGTTCACAACATGCC
>JAGWBL010000053.1 GCA_021295935.1 Pseudomonadales bacterium | reverse complement strand
AGATGTTCGTTGCGGAGTCCCGTGGCAACCAGTGCGGTTGCGCCCGTCCGCGGTGTTCTTCTGTTCTCCTCTCTGTCATCACGCCGGCGCCATCGTCCTGCGGCCCCCTAGCAACATCAGCCGCTACGTTGCGATCATGGGTTCCATCCCATCGTCAAGCAAAGCGTCGAACTTCTCCGCCACGCTTGCTCCGCTGTCATGTTCGAGGATGTAGTCTCGCACCTTGTGATACTGCCGACCGGCAACCAACCGGGGTTGTTCCTCGGTCGCCCATTGGACCAGCTCCTTCCAGTACGGATCGACCACCCTCGAGCCCGGGACGGTGTCACCATTCGGGTGCCTGAAGCGAAACGACCGGAGCTCCCCAAGGTACAGCCGGAGCGTCTCGACATGAATCGCTTCGTCCGAGCGTATCCGATCGATGATTCCGGCCGCTTCCTTCGCCTGTGCATCTCTTCCCGGGAACAAGCCAGCCGTCCGAAGCACCGCCTGAGTTGACGCGAACCCGATCTCGGCGCGATACTCGATCAAGAGCAGCTGATTCAAAAAAGCGACAAACGCTTCAAGGTCCGAATCGATTTCCGGCATCCATCGTCTGCCTCCATCGTCCCTGCCAATGGAAGGCGGCGGCTCGACCCCCGGCCAATCGACGTCTCCGAACGCCAGGTCCCGCGCGAGATACCACATCGTGTCGTGACCGCCGATGTGCCCTTCCGGCTCTCCGCCCTCATCAATGCCATGAGCGAACATCAGACCTTTGTCCAGGTGCCCGATTCCCATCTCCGTGATGTCCTCAACGATTGCGTCCTGCAAGGGAGGAACTGGCATTTGCGTCAGAAAGAGGCCTCGCGCCTCCAATTTCGCCGTGATGGTGAAGACGTTGTAGAACGGTCGTCCCATGCCCTCGCTGAGCAACAGTCGGAACTGCTCCACGTTTGGACAACGCGGACCAGCCAGCAAGGACGAGTCGGCGTCAAGAAGATCGAAGCCACGCGCACGAAGGGCAGCGGTCCAGTGATCGATCGCCACTCGACGGGTTCTTGTTCGAGGCGGCACGTAGTTGCCGGCACTATCGAATCCGCCGTGCAGTCTCTTTCCAGAGACGAGGTGAGGAGCCGCGTACTCGTGATGATCCAGAATATCGTCGCGCTCGAATACCAGCTGCACGATTGCCTCCCCGGAGCCGGCCCATTGAACACTCGGCGCGGCTGTGATGTTACTCGCGACGTCAAGCCACCATCTCAGCGCGGCAACCATGGAGATGGAATCGGAAGTGTCGGCCGGATGGGTGGCCACGCGCTGTCAAGTCCTAGAATTCTCTCAGTCTTGTTCGCTTGGGTCCTCGAATACGCATGTCTATTGAAGAAGGAAAGCGCGCACCAGATTTCTGCTTGGGCAATACGGACGGCAACAGCGTGTCGCTGAGCGACTTCCGAGGGAACCACGTTGTCGTGTTTTTCTATCCTCGGGACGACACGCCCGGATGCACCAAGGAGGCGTGCGGGTTTCGCGATCGCTGGACCGAGTTCCAGCAAGCGGGCGTGGCCTTGCTCGGGATCTCTCCAGACGCCCCAGCTTCGCACCGGAGATTCGCCGACAAGTATCGATTGCCGTTCACCCTGCTGTGTGATGAGGACCGCTCGGTCATGACCAAGTATCAGGCGTACGGCAAGAAAGTGATGTACGGACGAGAGGTGGTCGGGGTCATTAGATCCACCGTCTGGATCGGGCCGGACGGCAATGTGCGTCGCCATTGGCGCCGAGTCGCGAAGGCCGCTGATCACCCCCAGAAGGTGCTTGAAGCGGTAAAGGGGTGACCCACTTCCGAACTGATTGCCTTCCGTTCAGACATGGCAGCTCTCGAGCCCCGTCCAGTTCAGCTGGTTCGCGAAGGCGGTGGTGGATGACACCATGCTGAGCGGCATGGCAAGGTGGCGCCTGCAGCGCCGAACTCCCCAGAGCGATGCGTCAGTTCAGGAGCTCTGTTGACGCGATGGTGAGGCCGAACCCTTCGAGCCCGATGTAATCGACTTCTCGCCCTGCGAGCACGCGAATCCGATCAATTCCCAAGTCTCTGAGAATCTGCGCGCCCACTCCGATTTCCAGCCATTGCGCTGCTCGAGTTCCCTCCTTGGAAGACCCCGGACTCTCGAGATTCTGGATCGGCACTCCGGCGAATCCGCTGCGGAGGTAAATGAAGACGCCATCGCCGGACTGTTGAATGCGTTTCAGTCCGGCGTGCAGAAGGCTCTGGCGGTGATTGCGTTGCGGACCGAACAGGTCCTCCACCAGCCTCTCCCGGTGAATGCGAACAAGCACCGCTGTTCGACGATCCACTTTGCCGAACATCAGAGCCAGGTGTTCGGCCTCTTCAAATTTCGTTCGGTAGGCGAAAGCCGTAGCAAGGCCGTACGGAGTGGATACATCGAACGTGTGGGTTCTCTCCACGAGTCTCTCTCGGCGTTGCCGCCAACTGATCAGATCCGCAATCGAAATGATCTTGAGATGCCTCTCCTTGGCGAATTCAAGAAGCTCGTCCAGCCGTTTCAACGAGCCGTCGTCATTGACGATCTCCGCCAAGACGCCCACCGGCGCACACCCTGCTGCCTCCGCCAGATCGACGGCTGCTTCGGTGTGTCCGGATCGCACCAGCACGCCACCCCGCTTCGCAACGAGCGGGAACACGTGGCCGGGTCGGACAAAATCCGAACTCTGCGGGTTGTTGCTCGCGAGTGCAAGCACCGTGTTGGCGCGCTCCTCTGCAGCGATCCCCGTGGACAAGCCGTGCCTGAAATCGATGCTCACGGTGAACGCCGTGCCCAGCGGCGCCTCGTTGCGCGCCACCATGGGGTCGAGATGCAACCGCGTCGCCTGTTCCTGCGTGACCGGAGCACAGAGAATCCCGCTCGTGTGTCGAACCATGAACGCGATCTTCTCTGGCGTGGCTTTCGCAGCCGCCAGGATGAGGTCGCCCTCGTTCTCCCGATCCTCGTCGTCGACAACCACGACATGGTCACCGTTGCCGATGGCCGCGATAGCGTCGTCAATGGAATCGAATGGCTTGTTCATGAGTCGAATGACACCAGTCACACGGGGTGCCCAAGAGTGTCAGCCGAATCGGTGCGCTCGCTACTCTTGAGCCGTGCGGACCGTTCCCGATCGAAGACGCGAAGGCATCAGTTCGATTCCATCATACGCGCGGTAGACGCTTCGCCGCTGGCATCGATCGACAATCCCAAAACTGCGTCCCGAACATCGTGTGCGGGACACTCGCTCGCTTCGGATCAAGTCTGCTGACGGTACCGCGCGTGGCCCTATGGCTGGTTGGAATCTCCGCAGATCCTGTTGTCACGAACTCGTCTCATGCGCTCCTATAATCCAAGCGCACCAAGCGGAACTCCGTCGGTCCTTCATCCGCGCCCGTAGCTCAACTGGATAGAGTACCAGGCTTCGAACCTGGGGGTTCGGGGTTCGAGTCCCTGCGGGCGCGCCAGTGTGTTTTCGAAAATGCCGGCTGCTGGTCGAAAAAAGGACCTACCGGTTCCAGCGCTTGCGAGTGCTACTCTGGCCATTGCGTCAAGCACGGCTCGCTTCCCGTCAGTCACGGATTCTCCGGCGCAGGCCGTGGTCTCAGAAGGAAGTCTTCCGGCACCCTTAGCGACTCCAGGATCGAAGGTGGCGGCAGCATGTACTCCGTCGAGGATCTCAAGGGCTCCGAAACCGAGCAGTCGAATGCGGTGTACAGATAGGTACCGAGAACCGAAAACTCGTCCCACTCCTCTGACCATCCCACCAGGTCCACGGTATCCCGCCGAACCACCGTCGAATGTACCGCCAAGTCGAATTCGAGTTCGAGCACACGTCTGTAGCGATCGATGCGCACAGTTCGGTGCGGATGGAACGGTTCGGCTGGGCCGTCGATGGTGATAAAGCGAAACTCTGCCGGGAACCCGGTGACGTTGAACCTCGCCTGAAGTACGGGTCCCATCGCATCAAGCGCCGACTCCGGTAGGCGGGCGCTGAGCAGCAGTTCGCGCTCGCCACTGCGATTCACGTCAAATCTCTCGTAGGCGGGAACGATCGGAATTCGTTCCGGCGGCGACTCGCCTTGCGACTCGCCTTCTTCGAGGAGCCCCAAGGTCAGCAAGAATCCTATGCCGTCTGCGGGATAGAACTCCGGGCCGGCGGACAGTTCAGACAGCTTGGGCCCATCAGGCGCTTCACGCTCGACCTCGGGCTTTTGCCACAGCCAGCTGGTGGTGTCCGCAGGTCCCGGAACCACGTCGAACGTCAGTTGCGCATCCTCGACAAGCCAGTCCGTACGGTACGCACACTTCTCCCGTGCCGACCAATGGTAGATGGCTCGATCAAGAAGATGCCGGTCGCGTTCAGACTCGAGCGCTGCGCCAGCGAAGGCGCAAACACAAATCGCCGAGCTCGCGCACGTTCGACGAACACTCGATCGTAACGCTGCACCGTGCTCGGACGTGCGCATGCGGGACATGCGGGAGTTGCCCAAGACCATGCTCTGCTTCATTTGCAACTTGCCGTCTCCATCTCGAACTCTCCTCCCTGCGCAACCTCTCGTTCGCGGAAACAGCCCTCCCCCTGATCGCTATCGTCGTCGCTCGAGGGGTGGGACGCCGAAAGTCGGCTCATCCCATTCTGCCATGTGCTTTCTTGCTAAACTGTAGTTGACGGAAGGGAGCCGATGTCCTTCAACAGCACACTGGCCGCCGAGTCCGAATTCGGGCGCGGACACATTGTCGATGCGCTCATAGACGAGCGCGCGGTCAACCTCATGAAGCACCCGATTGTGTGGAGGGTGGTCAAGAAGTGCGCCAAGGCCGTTCTCGCATACAAGCGCGCGGTCCAGGTTTCGGACACCATCAAGCCCATGTCGGGACGCGATGTGTTCGAATTGCTCTCGCAGATGCTCCAACTCCAGGTTGAGTTCGACGGCATAGAACACATTCCGAGGTCGGGACGGGCCATCATCACTCCTAACCATCCTGCTGGGATCGCTGACGGGATCGCGCTCTGGGACATGTTGCGTGGAGTGCGTGATGATGTGATCTTTCTTGCGAACCGGGATTGCATACGTGTATGCAAGCGCCTCGCAGAGCACGTCATCCCTGTGGAGTGGCGGGAGGGCCATCGTTCCAAGTCACGCACGCGGGAGACATCTTCGGCTTTGATTCAGGCCGTTCGGGACGAGCGACTGGTGGTGATTTTCCCATCTGGCAGGCTCGCTCGCCCGACGATGACTGGTCTGGAAGAACACGAGTGGCACCCCACGGCCGTAAGCGCCGCGCAGAAGTACGACGCGCCGCTCTATCCCATGTACATCAAGGCGCGCAACACCGTCGCCTTCTACTTGATGTGGCTGATCAACAACGAGATCAAGGACATGATGCTGTTCCGTGAATTGCTGAACAAGCGTGGTCAGAAGTACCGCATCACCTTGGGCGAGCGGTTTCCGGTCGACGGCGAAATTCGGGACGTGACCGCTCGGCTGCGCGGCTTCGTGGTCGACCAGCTGCGTCACGGCATTACCCGCCCGAAGTGACGAAGGCACCGACCCTGGTTGGTTCGGCCCCGCAATTCTCGATCACCTGCACCGACTTCTTCGGCGGCACGGCGATTCGAACCCTGTTCCCGTTGCAGTCGGTGAATTCGGCGGACAGATCTCGCAGATCTCTCAACGCCGCAGTACGACCTCCGAAGATCGCTTCGCATGCCTGAGCTTCGGCCGGATATGCCGTTCTTCCTCTCAGCCAACGGCCGGGAAATCCGTCTCTCTCCATGACCTCGAGAAACTCGTCGCACTCGGCCTCGAAAACCCGCCCGCACAAGTAGCCCGCTGGCAGGACCAGCACGTTCGGCGCCATGCGATGCCCACCGACGTGCGAAGTCTCCCACACACGATCTCCCAGTCGGGCACGCATAGCAGTGAACAAGGGCTTGCCGAGCCTGCCACAGCACTGGTCCCGCTGATCGTTCGTGCACACGAAGTAGTGATTGAGATCGAGAGGCTCCAGAGAATGCGCCGCAATGTCCACGTCCAGCAAATCCGTGTAGGCTCCAAACTTGCAGACCTGAAGGAGCTCACCTCTCGAAATGAACAGCGTAAACGGAGCCTCCGGGTTGCCATCTCTCTCCCGTCGGATGAACTGCACTCTTGGACGCTCTCCGCGGCGAACGAGCGATCTCAAACTGTCAGTCAGCCAGTCGCGCACCGAAAGGTCAAGTTCGTTCTCCGTCGTCACATGGCGACCCCAAGCGCACCGATACTCGAGCAACACCCATGTTGTGACGTGAGGAGCTGAACCAGCCATCGGTTCTCCGGCTCGAAGGCTAGCCTCCGAACAACTGGCGCGGCTGGTGCACCCCACTGGTTCCTGTCCCTGATTCAGTGCGCTCGATAGTACTTGCTGCCCAGTGTCCCTCCGCTGCTCCCCAGACACGCGACCGGAGGACCAAGTCGCATTGACGCTGCATTGCTCGCCATAATGGCGGAACGACAGCGCTGGTTCCGGGGGCGGTTTCCGGTCGCCAGAGCTGCACCCGTTCGAACTCCCGATTCCCTGTTGGCCCTTGTCTCAGTACCAAGTCAGTGCAGGTGTACTCATCATCGGCAGCGAGATCCTGTCAGGACGTACTCAGGACACCAATCTCCGTTTCATCGCCCGCCATCTTGAATCCCAAGGGGTCAGCGTCCGAGAAGCGCGCGTGGTGTCGGACCGCAGGTTCTACATCGTTCCCGCACTGGACGAATTGCGCCAACTCTATGACTACGTGCTGACGACCGGAGGGATCGGACCGACACACGACGACATCACGGCGGAGTGTGTTGCCGAAACATTTCA
>JAGWBL010000052.1:14494-21787 GCA_021295935.1 Pseudomonadales bacterium | reverse complement strand
TGCAGGTACTTGTCCGCGAACGCCTTGTTCTGGTACTTGTGCAAGAAGTCCGCGCGGTAGCGGATCATCTCCTGAAGCCCAAGAGTCTTCAATTTCGAGTTCGTCGCCTCGGCTGGTTTGGCTTGATCCACGTCGAGCCCAGCGGCCGCCGACCGTCCCAACCGGAACGCGGCCAGGTTCCTGTCCACCGCCACTCCGTTCAGACGGAGCGCTTCTTCAATGCTTGACGGCATCAAGGGAACAAGGCCCTTCTGGACCGCATACCCCAACAGGAAGACGTTGGCGTAGGTCGAAGATCCAAGGGCCGCACGCACGCGCTGTTCGGCATTCACCGAGTCAGCATGCTTCACCTTCGATTCCAGGCGCAAGAACAGTGTCGAGGATTCCGCCATGCGTTCACGTCGGCGACATCTGGACGCTTGCCCCGGCCCTGGTGCGCTCAGCGCTCACGAACGACTGGGTCTCGCTCGAAGTTGCGGTCACCAAATCGGCAGCCAGCAAGACGTCGGCCATGCCTTCCGGGATGGCGGATCGATTCAGATCCACATCCGAAACGCGAATGTGCGCGAACACAGCGCCACCCTTCTGCGCGAGACCGGTCATGTCCAGATTGGTCGCATTCTTGTGCTCGAGGTGTGCCGCTACCGAAAGCACTTGGCTTGCGGTCACGATGCCCGTTCCGCCCACACCGGTGATCAGGATGTTGGCCTTATCGGGTGCGGGTTCGGGATCGGGGATCTCGCCGATCTCAGGCATGCTGGTCTCGGGCTGACGAGGAGTGCCCTCGATCTCGACAAACGAAGGACAGAACCCTTCGACGCACGTCAGATCCTGGTTGCAACTGGTCTGGTTGATCTTGCGCTTGGTGCCCAGCTCGGTCTCATGAGGTTCTATGGCCACGCAGTTGGACACGGCCGTGCAATCCCCGCATCCCTCGCACACCTCCTCGTTGATCACCACCCGACTGACCGGAGGCGGCGCCAGCTTCCGCTTTCTCCTTCGACGGAGTTCGTTCGCACACGGCTGGTCGTAGATCAGCACCGTGCAACCCTCGATCTCGCGCAATTCCCGCGACACCGCGTCGAACTTCTTCCGATCCACAGCCTTGAACGCCGAGCGCTTGAACCTTCCTGGATCTGTCGAAACGACACGAACATCCGCCACGTGCTCCGCTTGAACCTGCGCGACGACATCCTCGACCGTGAGGCCCCCTTCCACCGCTTGGCCGCCAGTCATCGCCACCGCGTCGTTGAACAGCAACTTGAACGTGATGTTGACCTTCGCGGCGACCGCCGCGCGTATCGCCAGGATCCCCGAGTGAAAGTAGGTTCCATCACCGAGATTGACGAACAGGTTGGTCTCCTCGGTGAACGGGGCCTGGCCGATCCAAGTCACGCCCTCGCCGCCCATTTGGGTGAACGTGCTGGTGTTGCGGTCCATCCACTGCACCATGTAGTGACAGCCGATGCCGGCCAGCGCCCGGCTGCCTTCAGGCACCTTGGTGGAACGACTGTGGGGACACCCTGCGCAGTAAAGCGGCTGGCGCGCGAGATTTGCAGGCAGGCTGTCCGCCTCCGCTTCTTCGCGCCTTCTCCCCAGGTAGTCGATGTAGGCGCGATTGGGGATCTCCACCGACGCGTCGTCGAACTCGCGGGCGAGCCCGAAGATGATATCGGAGGTCGGCAGTTCGCCAACGAGATTGAACAAAGGTGTTCCGGCGCGGTCCTGCTTGCCCCAGATCGGCGGCGCGCCGCTCCCGTACAGCGCTGTCTTCAGCTGTCGTTCCAGGAACCCTGACTTGTTCTCCACGACCAGGATGGCCGAGCTGTCTCGGCTGTGCGCGGCGATGAACCCCTGATCCAAGGGCCAGATCATTCCCATCTTGATCAGCCGGACTCCCGCTCGCTCGAGTGCGTCCGAAGTGGCAAGCCCGATGAGAGACAACGCCTCTCGCAAGTCGGTGTAGGTCTTGCCGCAGGCGAAGACGGTCAGCTTCGCTTGCTTGGGGTTGGCGATGAGGCGGTTGACCTTGTTTGCCGTCGCGAACTCTGCCGCCAGATTGAGCTTGAGCGGATAGCGAGCTTCCTGCGAGTTCGGAGGATCGGGAAGCCGTATGTGGGGATCGAAGTCGTTGGGTGGTTCGATGAACCGGTGGCGGTTGGGATCGATATTCACCGTGCCGGAACTGTCCATGACCGAGGTGACCGCCAGCAATCCTGCCCACAGGCCGCTGTACCGGGACAGGCCCCAGCCGAAGTGTCCGAGATCGATCAGGTCTTCCAGGTCGCCTGGCACCAGAATAGGCACGCGCACGTCCCGAAGCGTGCCTGCGCTTCCGCTGGGCAAGGTTGACGACTTGCAACCGGGATCGTCTCCCACCAATGCGAGCACGCCGCCTCGAGGGGACGATCCTGCAGCGTTGGCGTGCCGGAACACGTCCCCCGACCGATCAAGGCCCGGAGCCTTGCCGTACCACATGCCGAAGACGCCGTCGCAAGTGGCGCCGGGGAACAGATTGACCTGTTGCGTGCCCCACACGGCAGTGGCCGCCAGGTCTTCATTCACGCCGGGTTCGAACACGACACCGGCATCATCAAGATGTGCGCGCTCTCGAGACAGCATGACATCGACGCCGCCCAGAGGCGATCCTCGATAGCCCGACACGAAGCCGCGCGTGTTCCATCCCCGACTCTTGTCCAGTCGGTGCTGGTCGAGCAGGAGCCGCACGATCGCTTGAGTGCCGCTCAGCCAGATCGTTCCGCGTTCGCGCGTGAAGTCCTCCGAGAGTTCGAAGCCGACGCGCTTCAGCGGCGAATCCGGCCGATCTAACGCCATCTTGCAACTCCACCCGCAACCATCAAATCCTAATCCCGCAACTTTAGGACGATGTTGCAAAGTGTTCTATGCATGAGGGACAGGATAGTCCATAATCTCACCAATGTTGTGAAAATAGGACATGCTCCCTAACAATGGACAGTTTCGACAAATCCATCCTTGCCAACCTCCAACACGACGCGGACATATCGGTGCGCGACCTGGGAGCTCGAGTCGGGCTGTCGCACACACCCTGCTGGCGGCGCGTCAGGAACTTGATCGAGACAGGGCTGATCCGAAAGCGGGTTTCGCTTCTTGACCCGGAGAAGCTGGACCTCAACGTCAACGTCTTCGTCAACGTGTCGTTGCGTTTGCATCAGGAGAACGCGCTCAACCGGTTCGAAGGGTCGGTGCAGTCCATCCCGGAAGTGGTGGAGTGCTACTCCGTGTCGGGCGAGAACGACTTCCTGCTGCGCATTGTCGTGCCAACCGTGAGCGCGTACGAGGTGTTGTTGAAGGAGACTCTCGTTCACCTTCCCGAGGTCGGAAATCTGACCTCGACGTTCGCCTTGCGTCAGGTCAAGTACACCACCGAACTGCCCTTGTAGGGGAAGCGATCCGGCGGCTACATTCGGAAGATGCCGAAGTCGGCGGATTCCGTATCCAGGGGTCGATTGGCGATGCTGAGCGCCATGCCAAGAACCGCCCGGGTGTCGAGCGGATCAAGAATGCCGTCGTCCCAGAGCCTTGCAGACCCAAAGGTCGGGCGCCCCTCGTCCTCGTACTGGTGGCGAATGTCTTCCATGAAGGCGTCCAGTTCCGAAACCGACCAGTCTCTGCCTTGCGCCTCCAGGCTCTCCCTTCGTACCGTACCCAGCACCTGGGCTGCCTGCTCGCCCCCCATCACCGAGATTCTGGAGTTGGGCCATGACCAGAGGAACCGCGGGCCGTAGGCCCTGCCGCACATCGCGTAGTTGCCGGCCCCAAACGATCCGCCGATCACGACCGTGAACTTCGGCACCCGGGCGCATGCCACTGCGGTGACCATCTTCGCGCCGTCCTTGGCGATGCCCTCGTTCTCGTACTTCTGACCCACCATGAACCCTGTGATGTTCTGGAGGAACAGCAGCGGAATCGCGCGCCTGTCCGCGAGCTGAATGAAGTGCGCCCCCTTCAGGGCGGACGCCGAGAACAGGACCCCGTTGTTCGCGAGGATCGCGACCGGATGGCCCTGGATCGTCGCGAATCCGCAAACAAGGGTCTCTCCGTACAAAGCCTTGAATTCATGAAAGTCCGATCCATCAACCAACCGCCCGATCACCTCCCGAACGTCGTAAGGAATGCGGCTGCCCGCCGGAACCACGCCGTAGAGCTCTTCGGGGTCGTGAACGGGCTCGTTGAACGACGAAATCCGCGCTCGCGGGCTTCGTTGCAAGTGCGACGCGGCGATCGCCTCCCGCGCCAGCGCGAGCGCATGTTCATCGTCGGTAGCGAGGTGGTCGGTCACTCCCGACTTTCTGGAATGGACATCGCCCCCTCCCAAGCTCTCCGGGTCTACCGACTCGCCCGTGGCCGCCTTGACCAGAGGAGGGCCACCCAAGAAGATCGTGCCCTGATTCTGAACGATGATGGACTGGTCGCACATGGCGGGGACGTACGCCCCTCCGGCCGTGCAGGAACCCATCACCACGGCGATCTGCGGGAGGCCCTTCGCTGACAGATTCGCCTGGTTGTAGAAGATGCGTCCGAAGTGCTCCTTGTCGGGGAACACCTCCGACTGCATGGGGAGAAATGCCCCTCCAGAATCCACCAGATAGATGCACGGCAGCTTGTTCTCCAGGGCGACCTCCTGAGCTCGAAGATGCTTCCTGACCGTGATCGGGTAGTACGTGCCGCCCTTCACCGTGGCGTCGTTGGCGACGATGACACAGGCCTGTCCGGAGACGTAGCCCATGCCAGTGATGATGCCGCCCGCAGGAAGGTCATCCTCGTAGAGCCCGTACCCAGCGACGGGCGAGAGTTCAAGGAACTCCGTTCCGACATCCAGCAGTCGGCAGACTCGTTCCCGCGGCAGAAGCTTCCCCCGCGCAACGTGTCTGTCCCGCGCACGGGTCGTCCCACCTCGAGCAAGCTGTCGATGAAGATCGCGCACATGCTGGGCGCTGGCGAGGTTCGCGTTGCGAGCACGCCGGTAGTCGTCGCTTTCCCGATCCACGGATGTCGGCAAAACCGCCATGGAACCTCCAGTCGATGATGATTGCGGCAGCCACTGCGCACGCACCCATCAAACATGCTCCGTCATGCCGAGAGCGCGGCACCACTGGTTTGGGGCGTGCGACCGAGACCGTAGCCTACTCTACGCACTCGACGACCTGCCTCTTCGCTTCCAGGTTGGCTCCACCGTTCATGCGCAGTTGCTCCTGGATCTGGAATCACCTGCGTGCGCCCCACCTGTTCAACGTCCATCGAATGGACCAAACGCACTATGGCTTCAGGTGGGAGTCTTGAGTCTCAAACTGAACGGTTTCTGTCTCTTGAACCTCACTCTGGCTCAAGTCTCATCGCCCGCGAGCTCAGGCGATTTTCGGGAGATCCTTCATTGAAAGCCTGATCTTCCCGCGTGGGTCGACATCCAACACCTTCACGTCCACCGAGTCTCCTTCTTCAACGTAGTCGTTGACGTCTTCGACACGATCTCTGGAAATCTGGGAAATGTGCAGGAGGCCGTCCTTGCCCGGCAAGATGTTCACGAAGGCTCCATACTCCACCACTCGCACGACCTTGCCGTTGTAGATCCTTCCGATTTCGGGCTTTGCCGTCAGGGCCTTGATTCTCTCCACCGCTTGCTGCCCGGAATCCCGATCTGCCGCATAGATCCTGACCGTCCCATCGTCGTCCAGTTCGATCTGCGATCCCGTCTCTTCCTGCAGGGCACGGATCGTCGCTCCGCCCTTGCCGATGACGTCCCTCACCTTGTCAGGCGGAACCATCAGAGTGAGCACCACCGGGGCGTTCTCTGAGAGTTCGTGACGCGGTTCCTGGATGACCTTGTCCATCTCGCCGAGTATGTGAGTGCGCGCCTCCCTTGCTTGAGCAAGAGCCTGCTCCATGATCTCTTCGGTGATGCCATCGATCTTGATGTCCATCTGCAGGGCGGTCACGCCTCGGTAGGTGCCAGCCACCTTGAAGTCCATGTCCCCAAGGTGGTCTTCGTCACCGAGGATGTCGGTGAGAATCGCGAACCGTTCGCCGTCCTTCACCAGTCCCATGGCGACTCCGGCCACGGCCGCGCTGGTCGGAACGCCCGCATCCATCAAAGCAAGCGACGTTCCGCAGACGCTTGCCATGGAACTCGAGCCATTGCTCTCGGTGATTTCCGAGACGACTCGAAGCGTGTAGGGGAAGTCCTCCTCTTCAGGAAGCACCGTGCTTATGGCTCGCCGCGCAAGCCATCCATGGCCGATCTCACGACGTTTCGGACTCATCATCATGCCCGTCTCGCCCACGCTGTAGGGCGGGAAGTTGTAGTGCAGCAGGAACCGATCCTTGTAGCTGCCCTCCAATGCATCGATAAGCGCCGCATCGCGGTTGGTTCCCAGAGTGGCAGCAACTATCGCCTGCGTCTCCCCTCTCTGGAACAGCGACGAACCGTGCGCGCGGGGCAGCACTCCCACTTCGACCTCGATCGGTCTCACGTCGCGATGACCGCGTCCGTCAATGCGCGGCTCCCCTGCCAAGACTCGCTCACGAACCGCGTTCTTCTCGATTCGGCTCATCTCGGCCTGGATCTGCTCCTCGTTCCACTTCGGCGCCGCCGCATCGTTCAGTCCCTTGACCGTGGCTTCCTTGATGCTCGAGATTCGATCCCGGCGCTCCGACTTGTTCTGGATGCGATACGCCTCTTCGATCTTCTCTCGCACGCCGCTCTCGAGTTCACTCACAAGCGCTTCGTCCGATGCAGGCGGAGTGAAATTCCATCGCGCCTTGCCAGCCACTTCAGCCAATTCCTTGATCGCGGAAATCGAACCCTGCATCTCCTGATGGGCGAACAGCACCGCGCCGAGCATCTGGTCCTCGGTAAGTTCCTTGGCCTCCGACTCCACCATCAGGACGGCCTTGTCCGTTCCGGCAACAACCATGTTGAGAGACGAGCTCTCGAGTTGCTCGAAAGTGGGGTTGAGCAGGTAGAGGCCGTCCGCGAACCCTACGCGCGCCGCTCCAATGGGGCCGGCGAACGGAAGGCCCGAGATCGCGAGCGCCGCGGAACAGCCGATCATGGCCAAGATGTCGGGGTCTCGTTGGCGGTCCGTTGACATCACGGTCGCAACGACCTGAACGTCGTTCAGGAACCCCTTGGGAAACAATGGCCGAAGCGGTCTGTCTATCAGGCGGCAAGTCAGCACCTCGCGTTCGCTGGGCCGACCCTCACGCCGGAAAAACCCCCCCGGTATGCGTCCGGCTGCGTACGTTCGTTCCTGA
>JAGWBL010000052.1:3242-14460 GCA_021295935.1 Pseudomonadales bacterium | reverse complement strand
ACGGTGCACAGCACCGCGTTGTCGTCCATCCGCGCCATCACGGCTCCGGTGGCTTGCCGGGCTATCGCTCCCGTTTCGAGCGTGACCTCCGTGCCGCCGAGTTCAAAATGGGTTTTGGTTGGTTTCAAAGTCCTTCCTCTTGTGTTATCGCCTGATCTGCAGGCGTTTTATGATTTCTCGGTAGCGTCCGTGATCCTTGGCCTTAAGGTAGTCAAGGAGCTTCCTCCGCTGGTCCACCATGGCACGCAACCCGCGCCGTGAATGGTTGTCGTGGACATGTTCCTTGAAATGGGATTGCAGCGCGAGAATGTTGTGCGTCAACAAGGCAACCTGCACTTCAGCCGATCCCGTGTCGTCATCCCCACGCTGGTAGTCGTCCACAATCTGACGTTTCTGTTCGGCTGTCAAAGCCATCTCCGTTCTCCCCACGCTACAACGCGCACAGATTTCTCCTGTCTCGGCGGTTCTCTCCCACGACCAATCGGCGCGGAGCAACCCGTCCGTCTTCCAGAATTTCCCCCACACCAAGGAAGGTCGCCGCACTCTCGCCGCTCCCCTCGCACAGGCGCACCCAACCCTCGGTCGGTGCATGAGGCACGATCACCGGCTGGCCATTCTGCAGGTTAATGGCCGTCACCGATCCGACCACTATATCCTGCCAGTCCCGCACGATGGTGGATATCGGCTGAAGCAGTCGTTCCAGGCGTTGGTCCGCCTTGGCCTGCACGATTTCGTCCTAGGAGATCGACTCCTCTTCACCCAACGGTCCGACCATGGTTCTTCGCAGCGCGGTCACATGCGCCCCGCAACCCAGCAGTTCGCCAAGCTCGTCGACGATGCAGCGCACGTAGGTGCCCTTGGTGCAATGTATCGATAGCCTTCCTCGGTCAGTATCGAGGGCTTCCAACACGTTCGAGAACACCGTGACGCTGCGGGGTTGACGCTCGACCTCTATTCCCTTGCGTGCCAGCTTGTAGAGCGGCGTGCCGTTGTGCTTGATTGCGGAAAACATTGACGGCGTCTGTTCGAACTCGCCCCTGAACCTCTCCAGGGCCTCGTTCACGCGATCGAACGTCAGACCTTTCACCTCCCTCGTAGCGACCACGGAACCGTCAGCGTCGCCACTGTCCGTGGACACTCCGAACCGCACGTCGGCGACGTAGCGCTTGTCCGCCCCGAGCAAGAACCTGGAGAACTTGGTCGCCTCGCCGAAGCAGAGCGGCAACACTCCGGTCGCCAAGGGGTCGAGGCTGCCGGTGTGTCCCACCCGTCGGGCCGAGAACTGTCGCTTGGCGAACTGGACCGCCTCGTTGGATGTTTCACCGCAAGGCTTGTCCAACACGATCACGCCGTTCAGAGGCCGGCCTCGCCCTCGCCTCCGGCTCATGGGTCGGCGACTTCCGGTCCGCGGTGCGCGAGCGACGGACTGGCAAGCAGGTCATCAACCCGGGAGCCTCGCTCGCTGATTTCGTCGTAAAGGAAGCTCAGTTCGGGCGTGCGCCGCATGGCATGTCGTCTCGCCAAGCTCGACCGAAGGTACCCAGAGGCTCCGCACAAGACCTTGAGCGCGGCCGACTTCGCTTCGGGGTCATGTCCAATGCAGGTGAAATACACAACTGCCCTCCGACCCCCGCGCGACACGCGCACGTCTGTCACGGTGATGTCCGCGGGTCGTATGCGCGGATCGCGCAGGTCCTTATGCAAGATGCCGCTCAGGTGTTCGCGGATCAGTTCGGCGACACGAAGTTCTCGAACTGGAGCGTGCAGGTCCTCGCTGATCTCCACGGCCTTCAAAGAGCCCTGGCGACTTCCCGCGATTCGAAGACCTCGATCAAATCTCCGTTCCTCACGTCATTGTAGTTGCGCACGCCGATCCCGCACTCGAGTCCGTTGCGGACCTCACTCACATCGTCCTTGAATCGCCGCAACGATTCGAGTTCCCCCTCGTAGATGACCGTGCTGTCGCGCAGCACGCGGATCTTCTTGTGTCGATACATCGTTCCATCGAGCACCAGGCATCCGGCAATCGCTCCGAATCTTGGGGACCGGAACACGTCCCGAACCTCCGCCGTGCCAAGGATCTCTTCGCGGATTTCCGGAACCAGCATGTCTTCGAGAAGACTGCGAACATCATCGATCAGCTCGTAGATCACGTTGTAGTACCGCACGTCGAGCCGGTGCTGCTCGACGAGACCCTTCGCAGACTTGTCCGTTCGAACATTGAAGCCGAAGATCGCCGCTCCGTAGGTGAGGGCCATGTTGATGTCGGATTCGGTTATGGCGCCGACTCCCGAACCGAGGATGTTGACTGCCACCTCTTCGTTGCCGATCTCGTTGCATCCTTGCACGATGGCTTCGAGCGATCCTCGGACGTCCGCCTTGATGATCATCTTCAGCACGCGTTTCTCGTTCGCCTGGAATCCTGCGGCAACGGTTTCCAGTCTTGCCGCCTGCTGCATCTGGATCTGTTTCTTCTGGAGAGCGTGGGATCGGTCCGCCGCCACTTGCCGCGCCTGCCGGTCATCCGGCGCGACCGAAAAGCTGTCGCCTGCATTGGGCGTGCCGTTCAGGCCAAGCATCTCGACCGGGTGCGCGGGACCGGCGAATCTCACCCGATTGCCGTGGTCGTCGATCAGCGCTCTTGCCTTGCCGTAGTGTTCACCGGCGACGACAACGTCGCCCTGCTTGAGCGTGCCGTTCTGCACCAGCACCGTGCATACCGCCCCGCGACCTCGCTCGAGCCGCGATTCCACGACCACACCCTGGCCTGGAGCTTCAGCGACCGCCTTGAGCTCGAGAAGGTCCGCTTGCAGTGCAATCGCTGCCAGCAGATCATCGATGCCGTCGCCTGTCGCGGCCGACATGTTGACAAACTGGGTATCGCCGCCCCACTCTTCGGGAGTCACGCCGATCGCGCCAAGTTCCGTGCGAACTCGATCGGGATCGGCAGACTTCAGGTCCATCTTGTTGACAGCGACCACAATCGGCACCTTGGCCGCCTTGGCGTGCTGCACGGCCTCTTGCGTTTGCGGCATGACACCGTCGTCCGCCGCGCACACCAGCACGACGATGTCGGTGACATTGGCTCCACGCGCCCGCATCTCGGTGAACGCTGCATGACCCGGAGTGTCCAAGAAGGCGAAGGCGCCCTGCGGAGTCTGAACCCTGTACGCTCCAATGTGCTGGGTGATGCCGCCAGCTTCTCCCTCCACCACCTTGGTCTTGCGCAGGAAGTCGAGCAACGACGTCTTGCCGTGATCGACATGACCCATCACGGTCACCACGGGCGAGCGCATGACCTCCTCGCCGTCCACCTGGAGCGATGCCGCGAGCTTGTCCTCCACCGATTTCGGGGTCACAAGCTTGACCTTGTGCCCCATCTCTTCCACGACCAGCGCAGCGGTGTCCCTGTCGAGCACCTGATTGATGGTCGCCATGACACCCATGCCCATGAGAGTCCGGATCAGTTCGCCGGCCTTCACCGACATCGCCTTGGCAAGCTCACCGACGTTGATCATGTCCGCCAGCTCGACTTCCCGGACAATCTCCTTGATGGGCTTCGAGAATTCTCCGCCGTGCGCGGTGGTGACCAGCGGGGCGCGTGACGGACGTCGTCGCGACCTTCCGCTCAGCGAGATCCTCCGTCTGGTCCCAGCATCCCGCCCTCTGGAGGCATCGCGCCCGGCTCCGCGATCCGCGGATCCGGGCCGGCGCAGCTTCACGGTTTTCTCCTTGTCCTTGCGCTGTCGCTCCCGAACACGGGGGCGTTGGCTCGGCTGCGTGATCGGCACCACCTGAGCGAGTTCCGCGGCACCAGGCTCGGTCGGTTGAGTATCGGCAGGCTTGACATCGGCAGCGGCCTCGACCGCCTCAGCCTGCTCGCGCTCCCGTCGCTCTTGCTCGGCCAGTCTATCCTTGGCGGCGGTTGCTTCCGCCCGATTCTGTTCCTCCGCCAGACGTGCCCGCTCCTCCATATCCTCGCGGCTGCGTTCTTCCTGCTCCAACCGTTCCCGATCGATCGGTTGTTGCACTTCCATTTCAGGCTGGGGCAGTTCACCGATGGCTTTCTCATCCGCACCGCTTCGCACGTAGGTACGCCGCTTGCGCATTTCCACACGAACCCCTCTTCCGCCCTTGCTGGGCTTGAGCGTTCGGGTTGCACGTCGACTGAGCGTGATCTTCCGCGGCAGACTCCCACTAGGCGTCTCGCCCTGCGAGCGCTGACGCGTGACGGATGCGATCAGGTCCCTGGCCTGATCCATCGAGAGCGGTTCCTCCTCATCGCGCTGGGGCCAACCCAATTCGACAATCTGCGCAAGCAGGTCGTCGCTGGAAACCCCCAGCGATACGCCAAGCTGCTTGACGTTCATGTCATCCATGCTGGCGCCCGGGTCCGTCACTAGTCATCCGACTCCTGCGATTCCGAGAACCACGGTTCGCGAGCGGTCATGATGAGCTGGCCTGCCCGTTCTTCGCCGATCGATTCGTCGATGTCCAGCAGGTCTGGAATGGATTGCTCCGCCAGATCTTCCATGGTGACCACGTCGTTGGCCGCGAGACGGTTGGCGAGAACGGCATCCATGCCTTTCATGTTGATGAGATCGTCCGCCGGCCTGGCTGCGCCCGCAAGCTGGCCGGTGATGCGTTTGAGTTCCTGAGCCGCCTTGGCCCGAGTCCGAAGCTCTTCGACCAGCCCTTCGTCAAATCCCTCGATGGCCAGCATCTCCGCTTCCGGGACGTAAGCCACCTCTTCGAGACTGGTGAACCCTTCCTCGGCCAGGATCG
This sequence comes from Pseudomonadales bacterium, assembly GCA_021295935.1. Taxonomy (GTDB): domain Bacteria; phylum Pseudomonadota; class Gammaproteobacteria; order Pseudomonadales; family Azotimanducaceae; genus Bin55. The sequence continues at coordinate 9,675 of JAGWBL010000052.1, read as the reverse complement.
TCGCCACCTCTTCGTCCACCGACAGGTCTTCCATGAATCGATCGATGCACCTCTGGATTTCCTCTTCCCGGCTCTTGAGCGCGTCTTCCCTGTCCATGATGTTCAGCGCCCAGCCTGTCAGCTCGCTTGCAAGCCGGACGTTCTGACCGTTCTTGCCGATCGCTTGGGCGAGGTTCTCGTTATCGACAGCGATGTCCATTGACTTGAGGTCCTCGTCGAGAACGATCTCTTCGACCTCGGCCGGACTCATGGCGTTGATCGCCAACTGCGCGGGATTCGGATCCCAGAGAATGACGTCCACCCGTTCTCCGTCGAGTTCGCCGGAAACCGCCTGGACACGCGAACCCCGCATGCCAACGCAGGCGCCGACCGCATCGATGCGACCGTCATTGGTAGTGACAGCGATCTTGGCTCTCTGGCCAGGGTCCCGTGCAGCCGCCTTGATCTCGATGACGAACTCGCCAACTTCGGGAACCTCCAGCTTGAAGAGCTCGATCAGCATCTCGGGCACGGTGCGAGAGAGGATCAGTTGCGGGCCTCGGTTCTCCGGATTCATGCCGAGCAACAGCGCTTTCAGGCGGTCATTGACGCGAAACGACTCCTTGGGGATCAGGTGCTCCCGAGTGAGCAGTCCTTCCGCGTTGCTTCCGAGATCCACGATGACCGTGTCGCGACCTGTCTTCTTGACGGTGCCGTTGACCAGCGTGCCGAATGACACGCTCCCGCTCGCCGGCGCGCACTCTCAGCGTTATCACCTTTCTTGCTGTCTGCGCTTCGATTCGCCCGAAACCAACGGATGGGACACGCTCTTCCCAGAAATCTCCCAGGCCGAGATCGGGATCCAGCTCTCGTGCACTTTCGGGAGACAAATGCGCCTCCTTGTCGAATCTCAACTCCTCTTCAGGCTCCGATTCCTCCAGAGTGTCGGTCTCACCGTCCGACGGATCCACGAGCCCCTGCAAGGATTCGGGATCAACCACGCGCCATCGACGAAAGGTGTCGTAGGAATTGGCTTCCCAATCGATCGCGACCCGGTACTCTCCCTTGCCGTCGGCCTTGCGTTTGGTTGCGGTTGCAAGCGCGATCTCGATCGCTTCCTGCACGACCAGTTCGCCGACGCCCTTCTCGTTGCATACCGACTCGACCGCGCTCCTGATTTCTCTGAGACTCAGTTCCATCTGTTCTGTTCCGCACCAGGATCAAGGATGGGCAACGATCCGCGCTCGCCGCACCCTTGCCATCTCGATCCTGACTTCGCCAGTTTCGGTTTCCACCACCACGTCGTCCGCGCCAACATCCGTGAGCACTCCTCGCAAACGCCTCGTGCCATCCACGGGTGCGTACAGCCTCAGATCCACTTGCTTTCCCTTGCTCTCGGCAACCTGTTCGGGCTTGAAGAGAATCCTGTCGAGACCTGGCGAGGAGACCTCTAACGTGTACCGGTCAGGCATGCTTCCGACAGCGTCAAGCAACGGGCTTACCTGATTGCTGACCGCTTCGCAGTCATCGACGGTTATGCCTTCCGGGCTGTCGATGTAGATGCAAAGCCTGCCGCGCCCTCGGGACGCATGAAGCTCGACTCCCCATATGTTGAATCCGAGAGCCTTGACACTCGGCTCCAACAGGCGCTCCAGCTCGTCCGCTCGGGATCTGAGCATCACGAGTCAAAAGTCTGCCCTGCGGAAGAAACATGTGCCTTCCGCCAGGTGCAATTGTGGAGTTGCGGCAAAAGTGCGCCTGCCAATGGCGTCGTGGTTCCGAATCGTCCTTGTGCGACCTCCCGCTCACCAACTCACCGCCCCGAACTCATCGTTCGACCATCAAGGCACTGCACAAACGACCAAAGGATCGAGTCGGCGACCACCCGCCATCGGTCCGCTGCTTGCGCCTCGGCACCAAGGGCGGGCTCACTGTCTGGAGACGACTTTTACATAGGACGAAGTTCCATCAGCCCAAACCCAGCACTCAAGCCCGTGTCGATTGCGCGTTACTTTCTGGCCACGAGGGAGCTCGCGCAGTCCATCCGCATTTTATCCATTTACCTCTCCCGAACCAAGGCGTAGTAGCGAGGTTGGCGCTTGCGTGCCGCAGGGAAACGCAACCTGGGCGGCAGTGAGTGCGAAAGTGCCGGCTCGACATGCAATTGACTTGAATCCGCGTGCGGTGGCAGGTGTTGGGGAGCTACGTCCAGCACCATCTTCGCGAGGAAGTCCGGGCTGGAGGGGTTGGTTCGGAACCTTCCAGGACTCGCACGTTTCCCGACGGCAACTGCCCTCGATCACGGACGACCCCCAAAATGTCGCTGGCACCGCACGCAGCTGCGATTTCGCGCGCACTACCGTGCAGGGCTGCCTGGACACTCGCGACGATCAGACGCGCGTCGACAATTTCTGTTGCGCAGACTCCTGGCCATGCTGTCACGAATCGATGTCAAGCGGGATTCGAGAAGGGTGCGCATTGAGGGCAAGTCCACTGGCTGCCCTGCAGACGTTTCAGCGCCATGAAAGCCAGAGTCTTCGGTGCGCCCGGCATGGAGTGGCATCGGGCCGCGTCGAATCAGAAACGTCTGGTGACTCCGAGAGAGGTCTCAATGTCGCCATATGAGTTGTCACGGTTTTGACGGACTGACATCGAGACTCCAATTCTCTTGTTCATCAAGTACTCCTCCCCGCAGTAGACGGCGTCCTTGAACTCCACATCCTGGGCAAACTTCTCAAGTCCGGCAAACAGCTCAACGCGATCGGCCACCTTGGTGCGACCACCTACGTGAACCGTGAGACCGCTCTTCTCAAGATGATTCCGTTGCGACTGCAATCCCTGGAACGTCTGTTCCGACTCTCGTTCATACCACGCGAACCCCACTCTGCCGAACAGCACTACGCTTAAAGATGTCGACTTTGCGTAGCCCAATCCCACAACGGTGAGTCTGGATTCATTCATGCGTGCCACTCGCAAAGGAGCGATGCAATACACGAGTGGGGGGCAGCCGTAGCCCGAGCGCTCCAACCGCTCCCATTGAATGTCTCCCCAAGCATGCAGTCCCCAGCCACCCAATTCCATGGCACCACTCGTGCGCACACTTCGCTCTGATGAAGCATCCGAGCCTTGGACGAAAGAGAACGCCAGCGCTATTCGATTCAGCGACGCCGGATCGTTCTGGCTGATCTCATGAGTTCCGGGGTAGGCTGAGGACGCGATTGCCAGCGCAACCGCGATTAGTCGCGTCCTGCGAACAACCCATCTCGAGGATCGCAACCCCACAGTCAAGTCAACTGTCCCAAGCATCAATTCGCACCTCTGTTCCTGTGTAAGCCAGCAGTGAAATCGAGTTGTGGCATGAAGCCAAGCCGACTCTGCTCGCTGAGCAATTCACCGCAATTTCCATCTGGCCGGTCCCTTTCCATCCACGGAGAACACGTTGGGGACGGCGTTGGGATGGAGCCACGCTCTCGGTCTTCCGCGCCGGATGGAATGAACCCACAGATATTCAGGACCACTTGCGGAGTGACTCATGACTGCAAGAACCCATCCGCCGGAACTGAAGAAGCGCATGCTGGCGCTGATGCGGGAGGGCTGTTCCGTGGCCGAACTCGCTCGCCGGCACCAATCCAGGCGCACGACCTTGAGTCGCTGCAAGTCCGAGGAACTTGACACAGGCGGAAGGCATCGGGGGACGAGGAGACCAGCGAGCAGCGGATTTAGTGCCTGGAGCGTGAGAATGCGATGCTCCGGGAGGACAAGGCCGTTCTGGAAAAGGCCGCGGCCTCGGTGTCAGCCGCTGGGAACGGTCGTGGCAGGCGCGGCTGAAGCTCTGTCAGTTCATGCGAAGCCATCAGTGCATAGCCAGGCCCACTCCTGGAAAGACCTTTGCGGTGACCGCGATGTGCTGGATGTTCGACGTCTGCAGCCGATCCTGGCGTCCTGGCGTGCGGGAGCCGCGGAGCGGGAAAAAGCGGAGCGGCGCCTGCGCAAGAGGGCTCAGGCGATCCATCCTGGAAGCGGGAGCGCCTATGGATCACGCCGGATCACAGCCGCGCTGCGGCGGGAAGGTTTCGCCGCCTGCCGGAATCAGGTGCGGCGCGTCATGCGGGAGCTTGGCTTCCGTGGACGGCAATACCGCTCAAAGAACGTGACCACGCGGTCCGGGCATCGCGGCCATGGCATTCCGGATCGGGTGAGACGCGATTTCCACCCCCGGAAGCCGGACCAGCTCTGGGCGCCGGACGCGACTTGGCTTCCCACTTGAGACGGATCCTTCTATCTGGCGGTGATCGTGGATGTCTGTTCCCGGCGGATCGTTGGCCGGCACATGTCCTCCAGGCAGATCGCTTCGCTGATGCTGGGAGCGGTGGAAATGGCGGAGCAGCGACGCAGACGGCAATGTACGCTCCGGTGGGTCCCATCACGATCGAGCAGCCGGTGCCGATGCGCCAAAACCGAAACGCATGCAGAATCGTGGTCACGCCGAAGATTGCGACGGTCGCAAACACCGCCCACGAGAGATAGGCCTCGCTCGCGCCGCCAGCCCGCAACACTATCGACGGAGCCAGGATTGCGCCCGCGATGTAGAGAACGACGATTTGGGCGCCAAGGCCGAAAGAAAGTGCCGGCCCCGTCCGTTCGTCCGGTTGATAGCGGATGCGCCCGCGTCCTCCGGTATGGGAAGCACTCACTAAATCTCTTCCCATGTCACACGGGTGTGCAAGGCTCGTTTCTCAAGAACGAGCGGGCACGAGGCATCGCGTAGGGAACAGCTTATCTCGGCCGAGATGACCGTCCCTGATGCTCCCGATCGCGGTATTCTGCGAGGATGGTTTCTCGGTGGAACCCGGCGATTGCGTGTGCGAACCGAATTCGCTTCTGGTGGAGGCGACATGCGGCAGGCATATGCGGCGGCGAAACGGAGTTCCCCCAAATCCTGAAGCTTCCACGCTACCGACGGAAGATGCGGAAAGCGAAACACGCTCGATCTGCCCCCTTGCAGGACCGGTGAGGGAATCTCGAACTCGGAAGGACTCAAGGAAAAGCCGGTGCCCAGCGCCTTGATCAAGGCTTCCTTCATGCTCCAAAGGCGATAGAAGAGCTGCACCTTCTCGCGACCCGTGGCGATTCTCAGCAATTGCCGTTCCTCCGGGCTGAAGACGAAGCTGCCGATGCCGTCCAAATCGCGGCGCGGCGCGCGTTCTTCTACATCGACGCCCACGCAGTTCTGTCCGGAGATCGCGATCAGCCCGTGCATGCCGCTGTGACTGACGTTAAAGGCGCTGTGGACAGACCGGCCAGCGACCCTGGCATAGGGTTTTCCGTGTTCCAGGTAGCCAAAGGAGAGTTGGCGGTGAGCGCAGCCCAAGCGCCGAGCAAGGGTGACGCGAAGAGCTGCTCGGCAAAGGGCGAACTGGCGCCGGGCACGAACCGACACAAGTCGGTGGTACCGATCCTTCTCCAATGCATCGAGCATGGAAACAGCATGCGACTCGCGCTGGAAATCTGGCGTGAGATCCACATGGAGAACGAACACGCCACCACGATTCCTCATCCTGGCCCATGGTGCGAGTACTCAGTTCGCGGGCCTCCGGCGACTCTACAGGGCGCACCACGTTCCACACAAGTCCGCGGATTGCTGGCAGCCCCGACCGCATGGCGCCCCGGCGGTCATTCCTGTCAGCTTCACAGAAAGAGATTGACAGGCGCATGTCTGATCGGAGCGATACAACCGATCTCGGAACGGTTGGCAGGACGCTCGGCCCGGAAGGCGGCAGTCCGGAGCTCCTAGTCGCGAACGGCATTCAGGACAAGGATCTTTGACCGTCAGGCAATTTCTGCGACCGGTGACAGGCTGCCCATCGCCATCATCCGCAAGCACCTCTCGATCGAGACCGATCTCTACAGAATGCTTCAGGTTTTCTCGGTGATGCCGTTCGAGAGAATCCCGCCAGGACAAGCGCTCAAGTTCAACGAGTACTGAAACCAGCCCCGCCTCCCGACAACCAATTGAATCCATTCGTGAGTCAACCGGACGCCAGCGTGGCCCGATACTTGGTCCGGGCCGCCCACAGAGTTGACTGTGGACCGATATGAGATGCCAGGTGCAAGGGGAGCCTGCCCGGCGGCCGCACGATTCGCATAGTGGATGATGGCAGTCCTGTTCCCGTTCCGGACGGTGTACCGAGGGTGCAGCCTCTGCCCTCGGCGAACGATTTCTTGCTTCGCCAAGTGTGGGGTGGGGTGGTACCACGGAGACGCCAATGGAGACACCTATGCGCTCCGCACCTTCTTGAAGGTGATTGAATTGCAAGACGCACCGGGAAGATCGCATCGAGAAGGCGCTCCTAACCCCTTTCGGCTGGGCTGAGGGCCAACCGGTACGGGAAGTCGGAGCCGGCTAACAGAGGACATTTGATAGACAGTTTCGGCGATTTCTTGTCGCCGAGCT
>JAGWBL010000052.1:0-3087 GCA_021295935.1 Pseudomonadales bacterium | reverse complement strand
GCCAACCGGTACGGGAAGTCGGAGCCGGCTAACAGAGGACATTTGATAGACAGTTTCGGCGATTTCTTGTCGCCGAGCTGTCCGGCGAGCCACTGACATGTGAAGTCAAGGAGACCTTCAAGATGAGGGCCGCGCACACGAAAGTAGCAGGCCGGATTTCAGGTGCCGTGATGCTGTTGCTTGCTTCTCTGGTAGTCGCGACTGGGGATTCTTTGGCCGGCGAGGCGGAGGACTCTAGGCTGCGCGTCGAGATTCTGGAGAAGGAGCTGGCCGAAACCCCGGAAGAGCTTGCCGAGGCGATCGCCCAAAATCAAGTCGCCATGCAACCCGCCCCTCCCGAGGAGGAGGCGAAACCGAAGGAAAGCCCGATCAGGATCGGCGGCACCTTCGGTGTGAACTACGCGTACGGCGACTACGCCGGCGACAGCCGGCGTGGCAGCGGCACTGGAGACGTTGACCTTGAGGTCTTCCGGCTCGACGCCGACCTTGATCACGACACCGTGATTGGCCGGGTCGAGTACCGGTTCTATGACGACAGCAGCATGATGCACACGGCGTGGCTGGGCTATCAGTCCGAGCAATTCGGCACGGTCAAGGCCGGTATCGTCCGTGTCCCCTTCGGCCCAGGCCCCTACGGCGTATCGTCGAGCTGGTTCTTCGACCAGCACTACTACGTCGGTCTCATCGACGACATGGACCTCGGGATCAGATGGACAAGGTCGCATGGCGAGCTGACCGTCGATCTCGCCTACTTTCTCCAAGACGAGGGACACTGGGACGGAGAGAGCCGGGACAGCGCGCGCTACAGCTATGACCCAGTAACCTGGGACGAGCACGTCGGGCCGGACGGAGAGGTCGACTACGGCGCTGGCGAGAACGGCTTTGAAGAGGACGGACAGCTCAATCTGCGCGCCGTCTATGCGATCGACGGCGGGCAGCTAGGGGCGTCCATCCAGTACGGCTGGCTGGAAGGCAAGAACATCGACGAGAGCGGGGCCGATCACTTCGCCGCCTCCGTACACGGAACCGGCTCGTTCGGGGACTTCAAGCTCGTCTCCCAGTTGTCTCACTACAGGTACGACATCACCGACGACACCCCTTGGGGAACCGGTGACCTCATTCCCATGGGAGCATTCGACTTCGCCTGGCCCGTCGCGTCCGAGGGGTGGATACCCGCCTTGTCCCTTCGATACAACGGCGTAGACACGTCGCACCTGTCATGGCTCGAAAGCGTCACACCCTATGTCGAGTGGAGTTCCATTCTGAAGGAGAGGGACGACTTCAACGACAGCTCCATGTGGACTGCGGGAGCCTTGTGGTACTGGGGCGGCTTGTACGTATGCACCGAGGTCGCAATGTCCGACGGCAATTTCTTCGTCGGCAACAAGGGCGATAGCTACGGGAACCTCTACGATGGTGTCGGAGATCTCGGGGCCAACGGGAACGACAAGTGGAATGCGAGGTTCAATGTGAATGCGCGCCACTACTTCGATCTGTTCAAGTAGACGGAGTTGCAGCATATCGGCTTGCCTGAGATGGCTTGGGGCAAGTGTTGGGGTGTCGAGGCGGCGCAGAATGCCGATTTCGCGCCTCGGCACTGAGCGAAGTGAGGCTCCAGATCACCTCCATGCTGCGCTGGCCGGTCTTGAGGATCTCGCGCCCGCGTTCGATGCGCATCGCCTGGCGGCAACCGTGGAGATTGGCGTAGCCGTCCCAATCGGCAACGGAGAGGTAGACGACGGTGCTCCGGCGACGCTCGATGCGGCCATGGCCCTTGTCGACGGCCCCGGGCCAGGGCGCATCGCTGAAGTCGATTGCCTCAAGGTCTTCGAGGATGGGTTGCTGATTGTCCTAGATGGCGCTGACCCCTGGTCAGCGCGGCGTCCGAGCAGGCGGCGCGCAGTCTCGTGTTGCGCAGCAAGCGATGGAATGGACGCCCCTCCCTACAGCATCAAGAGTGACGATCCGGCCTGTGAGTTCTAGACCGCCGCAGAGTTCAAGCACGGCCAGCACTTCATTGCTCTCGGGGTCGACCTCGATCTGCCCGAGGACGACGCCGGTATCTTGCTTCACCGCTGCGACCATTGTCCGGCACCCGTCCTCGGTCTGCTTCGAGGTGCCGCGCAGGTCCTTTTCGTCCACGACGACGGGCGCGTGCGCGTTGCCATGCTGGCAGGGCCACTGACCGATGGCGTTGTCCAGGGCGCCTGGCGGCAAGGCGGCAAGGACGTTGTGGAAGGTCGTGATCGCGGGCGGGGTGAATCGCTGCTTGGACGGGATTCGGAACTCCCCCACCGCCTCGAGCTTCTCCTGCGAAAGCAAGACGGCGAACTGGGCAAGTGCGTTCCCCCCGGTATCCAGCAAGCCGGGCGACGACGGCAAGTGTCAGAGTGGTTTTGAGCGGATAGCGCTTGCCCCGGGCTTGGTGGACCGGCTGCGCAAGCTGGAGGCGCGCCATCTGAGATGCCCGGGTTCGCACACCATCTGGACAAGCGTGGTCTTGCCACACTGGCGGGGGCGGTGAATCAGGACGACCGGCGAATCTTCAAGCGCCTCGGTGAAGGGCCGCTCAGCGAAGCGCGGGTAGAGTGTCTTGTCCACCATCGTCCAACTGTAAGGTTCAAACTCGTCCAGTTGGAACTTTAAGATCGGCCGATTGAAACGAATATCACGGGACAACTGCAAATGGGCAGTCTACGTCCGACCTTGCGGGAGAACCACCTCCTCAGAGTTCGTTGGCTGCTATCTAGCGCCGGTAGCCGGGGCAGATTCCCGAGAGCATCCTCATGAAACGATGCGGCAAGGCACGGGTTGAGCCGCGCAAGCGCATCGCGGGGCCGCCGTTCCGGCACGCCCGCGACCTAATCGGTACGCCCGGCGCATCGGGAGCGACGTCTGGGCCGCGAGCTACCTGCCAGCCTAAGAACCCCATGCAAGCCAACGCCAACTGTGCCAAAGTTGATCCCGACTTTGACGGTTTGCAGTCCCAAGTGACGGCAATGCAAGGAGTTCATTTTCACAGGGGCACTACAGATTCCGGCCCTGCCGCTGGGCCTGCGCCCTGCGGATCTCCTCGACGAGTTCCTC
>JAGWBL010000051.1:540-11285 GCA_021295935.1 Pseudomonadales bacterium | reverse complement strand
ACTCCCCTCATCGCTTCCAGTACGGTTTTATGAATATCGTCCTCAAGTGGTGTCAGCGGCAACCTGATGCCACCCTCCATTTTTCCCATCCGGCTCAGCGCCCACTTTGTGGGGATCGGACTGGTCTGCGCGAAAAGCGCCCGGTGCAACGGTTGCAGGAACGCATCCAACTCCAAAGCACGGTCCACCTCTCCCTCGGCCCAAGCGCTGCAGAACTCCGACATGATTCGCGGCACCACATTGGCCGTCACGGATATCGTGCCGACCGCACCCCGGCCCAGCATCTCCAGAGTCTGCGCATCTTCACCCGACACGACGAAGAACTCTTCCTTCGCCAGTTCCAAAATGCTCTCCACGCGGCTGGCGTCCCCGCAGGCTTCCTTGATTCCGATGATGGTGTCCACCTCCGAAAGCCGAGCCACCGTGGCCGCATGCATGTCGCAGGCGGTGCGTGGCGGAACGTTGTAGAGGACGATCGGCACCGGGACTGCCTCCGCAATGGCGTGAAAGTGCCGAACCAGGCCGTCCTGGGTCGGACGGTTGTAGTAGGGCGTGACGATCAGGCATGCGTCCGCCCCGAGAGCCTCGCCGGCACGGGTGAGTTCAATGGCGTCTTCCGTGGAGTTGGTGCCGGTTCCCGCGACGACCGGAGCCCTGCCGTCCACTCGCTTCACCGTGGCCTCGATCACCTTGGCCTTCTCTTCGACGCTGAGCGTCGGAGCTTCCCCGGTTGTCCCGACGGGAACGAACCCATGCGTGCCTGATTCGAGGTGCCAGTCAATGAGGCTGTCGAGCGCCTTCCAGTCGATCTCACCCGAACTGCGCATGGGCGTCACGAGTGCCACAAAGCTCCCACTCAGCATGGCGCCTCGCTGATTGCTCTTACGATGGTCGTTCTGACATCCCTTGTCTTGGGGAAGACCCCCCATGATCTCATAGCGATCCAGGAGGCCCCGCTGCGCCCCACTCGCCTCCGAAGCTTCCTTGCAAGATTCTCTGCACCGCTTTCAAGCGCCATGCCGGTGTCTGCATCAACTTCAGACCATCTCAAATCGGTCAGACGGGCTAGAGTTGAAGACACTTCACTCTGTGCCGCCGATATCATGCGACAGGTGAGAAGGATGGGCCTCTCGTCTCGTGATCCAAGTGCGTGCGTTCAGCCGACTCACAATGCGTTCCAAGCAGGAAGCAGCGTCCGAGCGTTCAGCGTACAGGAAAAAACCCGATCGGCGCCGATTTCAAGTCTCCAACGGAATTTCAGCACAGTCCCTCCCAAGCACCAACGAGACAAGATCGCCGCGGGAGGCATTCAGATGCGGAGGGCAAACGAGCAATGGGGGTGTTCCGCTTTCCGCGGTGTGGCAACCCGTGATTCGTCCCACTGTCTGCACTCGGCCGCAACCGTTGCTCCGATCACCCCGTCTCCGCGGCCTCGGCCTCCCGCTTGGATGACCGCCATTCCTGCAGCACCACCCGAACCAGCACCGCAAGCGGAATGGCGAAGAGCAACCCCCAGAATCCCCAGATCCCTCCGAACACGAGCACGGCGGTGATGATGCCCACTGGATGAAGATCCACCACCTCGGAGAAAAGCAAGGGAACTAGCACATTGCCGTCCAGTCCCTGAATGACGAGGTAGGCGACACCCACGTACAGGAAATCTGCGGACCAGCCGAACTGGATCAGCGCGACCAGCACGACCGGAACGGTGACCACTATCGCGCCGACCAGCGGGATCAGAACCGAAAGGCCGACCAGGGCCGCGAGCAAGACCGTGTTTTCCAGGCCGAGGATCTGGAATGTCAGGAAGGTCGCCGTGCCCACTATCAGCACTTCGACGAACTTGCCGCGGATGTAATTGCCCAGTTGTACCTGCATTTCTCGCCCGACACGCTCCAGCGTGGCTCGATTGCGAGGCATGTGCGACCCGAACCAAGTGAGCAACGACGCGCGGTCTTTGAGAAAGAAGAATGTGCAGACGGGCACCAGAACCGCATAGAGCACCAGCGTGAGCATGTTGGGAGCTTGCACGAGCAAGAGTCCGGGCAGGGTTTCCAACAGAAAGCCCGGCACTGCTTCCAGAAGGGTCTGCAAGTTGCTCTGGAGAAATTCTGATGCGCTGACCCCTGCAGGAAAGAGATCGGGCAGCATATCCCTTACCGGCGCGAGAACCGTCTCGAGCATGCGATCGACGGACTCCCAGACGTCGTTCAGTCTCTCCGGTGCGTCGGTCAATCCCTGTATGGCGGCATTCGCCTGCCGAACGACAAGAGGCACAACCCAGAACAGAAGTGCGACCAGCACCCCGACCATGACCAGCATGGCAATGAGGATGGCGACCAGTTCGGGCACCCTCCAGCGCACAAGCCTGTCCACCGGCCCATGCATGATGAATGCCAGGCACAAGCCCGCGAGCACCGGAGCGACGTACCAACCCAGCCACCAGATGAAGAGGAACAGCACGACCAGTGCCACAATCAGCATCACCATCTGACGATCGCCAAAGAACTCGTCGATCCACCGCTCAATTGCCTCGAAGGCGTTCACCTGGCGTTACTCCGCCTTCTTCTGGAGCACAAAGGTGTAGACGCCGGCAGAAGAGTGCGACTCGATCAGCGGATTGCCGCTCAATCGAGCGAACGCCTCGAAGTCGCGCGCAGAGCCAGGGTCGGTAGCGACGACCCGCAGTCGTTCACCGCCTTCCATCCCGTTCAGCGCGCGCTTAGCCTTGAGCAAAGGCATTGGGCAATCGAGCCCCTGCACATCCAGTTCTGCGTCAATTCGGTCCATGCCGCGAAAGAGTATCCCATAGTGCGCGGTTCGTTCTTCGAGACCAATCACGCACAACGCAGCATCTGCCTGCTCTCGTTTAACTCTTTGCAACCTCACCCTTCTCGTTATAGTTGCCTAGCAATGCTCGTCCGGCCACCCCCTCTCCCAGTCCCATTGTCCAAGTTCGCAATTCTCGCGTTCGCGGTGGCCACGGCTTCCGTGCTCCAGGCCATCGAACCGGGGAAGGAGGTCCGGTTGCCCGAACTCGGGGACCCGGCGTCGGCAATAGTGTCGCTGGAGGAAGAGAGGGCTCTCGGCCAACAACTTCTCAAGCAGATCCGGGCACAGATGCCTCTGAGTTCCGACCCCCTTATCAAGTATTTCGTTCGCCTGAACTTGCTTGAACTGGCAACCAGCTCGGAGCTTGCCCAAGTGGAACTGAATCCGATCGTCGTCGCTTCGCCGGAACTCAACGCCTTCGCCGCTCCGGGTGGCATCGTAGGCGCCAATCTCGGTCTGTTCAAGCACGCCGAAGACGTCCACGAGTACAGCTCGGTGATGGCCCACGAGCTTGCTCACTTGAGTCAGAGGCACTACGCCCGTACCCAAGAAGCGAGTCACGGAATCGCGATCCCGACCCTCGTCTCATTGCTGGGCTCGATCGCCATTCTTGCCAAGGGGAACACCGAGCTCGGCCAGGCGACCATGATGGGCTCCCAGGCCATGGGCCAACAGGCCATGCTCCGGTACAGCCGCACGTTTGAGGCGGAAGCAGACAGGATCGGGTTCAACACGCTCGTTCGGGCGGGGTTTGACCCGTTGGGCATGGAGCGCATGTTCAAGCGCATGAACCAGTTGCATCAAGGCGCCGCCGCCGCGCAGTGGCTGCTCACCCATCCTCTCACCGAGAGTCGAATGGGAGACGCCCGCCGGCAGGCGGATCAAGTGGAAATCGAAACCTATTCCGAGTCGATTGACTACCAGATGCCAGCTCGGACGCAAGACGAGATCATGGACAGCGCCGCCCAGGTCGACACGACAGAGTTTGCCCAGTCCTACGCTGCGGCGCTGGCCCACCTGCGCACTCAACGTTGGGACGAATCACTGCAATTGTTCGAACGATTGCGGGCCCTGGAGCCCACAAGCCTTCTGCTGGCCGTTAGCTATGGGGAAGCGCTTGTGGAAGCCGAGCAACCCGAGGCTGCAGTCTCGTTCCTCAAGGACCAACTGGAATTCAATCCCGGGAACCCGCCACTTGCCATGACCTACGCCAAAGCGCTCCGGAAGGCTGGCGACCCCGCAGAGGCCGTCCGTGTACTGCGCCGACAGTCGAAGGCACGCCCCAACGACATCGACCTCTGGCACGAGCTCAGCGAAACGGCAGGGCTCTCGGGAGAGGTTCTGCTGATCCACCAATCCCGAGCGGAGTTCTACGCCCTGCGGGGCGACAACGAAAAGGCCTTGGAGCACCTTGAGATCGCTTCCGACCTTGTGGAGCCGGATTCCCGCCAGGGCGCAATGATCAAGCAACGGATTCTCCAGCTGGTCGAATGACCGGCCGCACGGTCTTGGTGGGGGTCAGTTGACCGGAAAGTCCAGCATGCGCTGCAAGGGCGCCATCGCCCTCTCCCCAATCTCCGGATCGACGAAAACCTCGTTGCCCATCGAAAGGAGGGAATCCCGCAACGCCCCGAGCTCGTTCATCGCCATCCAGGGACAGTGAGCGCAGCTCTTGCACATCGCTCCGTCGCCGGCCGTGGGCGCTTCGACAAACCGCTTGCCCGGATAGCGTTTCCTCAACATGTGAAACAGCCCTCTATCCGTTGCCACGATGAACATGTCCTGCGGAAGCTCCCCAGCGCTCTTGATGATCTGGCTGGTCGAACCCACCGCGTCCGCCATCTCGATCACGGCGGCCGGCGATTCTGGGTGCACAAGCACACCGGCGTAGGGGTAGACCTGCTTCATTTCCAGGAGCGCGTTGTGCTTGAACTCCTCATGCACCACGCACGCCCCTCGCCAAAGCAACATGTCGGCACCGGTGGTTGACTGTATGTAGTGGCCCAAGTGCTGATCGGGAGCCCATAGCACCTTCTTGCCCTGACTAGCAAGGTGTCTGACGACTTTCGTGCCGACACTCGACGTGACCACCCAGTCCGAGAGCGCCTTCACTTCGGCGGAGGTGTTGGCGTACACCACAACCGTTCGATCGCCGTTCTCCGAGCAGAAGTCCGCAAACGCATCAGGTGGGCAACCCAGATCCAACGAGCACTGGGCTTCCAGAGTCGGCATCAGCACTCGCTTGTCGGGTGACAAGATCTTGGCGGTTTCCCCCATGAAGCGAACCCCTGAAACGACCAACGTTTCTGCATCGTTGTCGCGACCAAAGCGCGCCATTTCCAGAGAATCCGCAACGCAACCCCCAGTGTCCAAGGCCAGGTCCTGGATCTCCGAATCTACGTAGTAGTGGGCCACGAGAACCGCGTCCCTCTCACGAAGCAGCGCTCGAATCTCCGATTTCAGGAAATCGCGTTCAGATGCTTCAAGGTGCTGCGGTTGAAAATCCGGGATGTCGGCTGGTTGCAGCCGGAAATCGCGCAACATGAATCGAGTATATCAACCGTCGGGAGAGGGCACGGAGGCGTCAATTCAAACCGCGACTGATGCCAACCGCCGGTCATTTCACGGTTTTCTCGAAGCGTTGCACCGCGTCTCGCACCTGAGGCGCTGGCCATGAATCAGGCGCGGGACACAACCCAACCCGCCCGTGGTGCAGACGTCGGCGACTTCGCGATCGAGAAGCCAACCAGGACACGTCGCTCCTCTGAAGGAGTCAGTTCCCTTCTTGTCCTCCTGTGGAATCACAGACAAACATCCAGCTGATGCCGAACTTGTCCGTGCACATCGCCAAGTAGGCGCCCCAGAACGAATCTTCACCAGGAACTGTGACCTTCCCGCCTTCCGATACTCGGGCAAGCCACTCGTCCGTTTGCTCTGGGCTCTTGGTGTCGAGGCAAAGCGAGAAGTTCTCCCCTTGAACCAGTGGCTCCCCCGGGCAGGTATGGCTTCTGTCAGACGCCATGAGCCCGGTGTCGCCCACCTTCAGAGACGCGTGCATGACCATTGCGCGCTGCTCTTCCGACAGCTCGGACGCGTTTGGGGCCTCATCCCATGTGCTCACGTATTCGATCTTCGCGTCTATGGCCTTCGCGTAGAACTCAAACGCCTCGCGAGTGCAACCGTCGTATGTCAGGTACACGCTCACTCCCATGGACAGCTCCGCTAGTGGTGGAATGGGTTGCCACGAATGCCGTGGCCAAGACGCTCTTTGTAGTTAGCCTGGGAAATTCGCACGTCGAACCCCGTTGGAGCAGAAGCGTGCCTTCGTGTGGTCAGCCAGTCCCCGAACCGCAAGCGCTGAGAGGTTGAGCAATCAGCAACTGGCCCCACCTTTTCCATTGGAAAGTGACGCGATTGTCGTCGCTCTGCCTATGCTGTGCTCGGGGACGAAGCAGACTGACCGAATGGAGTACCAAGACTACTATCGCACACTTGGAGTTGCCCGCAACGCTTCGGACGAAGAGGTGCGAAAGGCCTACCGGAAACTTGCTCGGAAGTACCACCCCGACCACAACAAGAGTCCGAACGCCGAAGCCAGGTTCAAGGAGGTGGGAGAGGCTTACGAGGTTCTCAACGACAAGGAGAAGCGCGCTCTCTATGACCAATTGGGATCCAACTGGCAAGCAGGTCAGAGCTTCCAGCCACCATCCGATTGGAGTCGGAACTTCCGGTTCCAAGGCGGGTTCGGCGGGTCAGGTTCGGAGTTCAGTGATTTCTTCGATTCTCTGTTCGGCGGCAGAGGATTCGGCAGTTCTCAGCGCGCGCCGGCCGCGCAACGGGCCGAGCTGGAGGTGTCCCTGGAACAGCTCCACAGGGACGAGCCTATCGAGCTTTCGCTGGCTTCGCCGGGCACTGCGGGGGGTCGCAAACGTCTCAAGGTCAAGGTTCCCAAAGGGCTGTCGGACGGAGGAACGTTCCGCTTGCGCTCTCAGGGGACCGAAGGACAGGACCTGCATCTGACTCTCGGGGTCAGGAAGCACCCTCGCTTTGACTTCTCCGGTTCCGACTTGACCACCCACCTCAACATCACCCCGTGGGAGGCCGTGCTGGGCGCAAAGGTCGACGCCCCGACACTTGATGGCAGCGTGCGCATCAGTGTCCCTCCCGGCACACAGAACGGCACGAGAACCCGCCTGCGCGGGAAGGGTCTGCGTGGCGGGGACCTCTACGTGACCTACCGCATTGCGGTGCCGAAGTCAGCTACGGACGAGGAGCGCAAGCTGTTCCAGGAACTCGCCCGGATTTCAGACTTCAAGCCCACACGGTAGAAACCGTTGGTGTCTCGGCTTTCCCGCGAGCGGCTAACGCGAGAGAGTCGGATGGCGCACGACCGTGCCAGGTGTAACGCCAAGCAAACGAGAGAGCCCCGCATTGATTTCCAGTACTCCGATCGCCGGAGACTCCGAATGGATGTGACGGGGATCCAATTGCGTTGCCGAATGGTGCACCTTGGACACTTCCCCGTTGCGCCGCAAGAACCACATGTCGAGCGGGATCAGGGTGTTTCGCATGTACATTGCGATATGTTGCTCGGAGTCGAACACGAACAGCATGCCCTCGTTCAAAGGCAGGCGCGGATTGAACATCAGTCCCAGCGCCCGTTTCTCCTTGGTATCTGCGACCCGCACGCGAAATGTGCCGCTCAGGCCATCCGCGGTGACAAACTCAACCTGCTGGTACGCACCCCAGTCCAGTCTCGAAGCGCCACGCCCGTCCGGGTCGACTCGGGAGTCCACCGATGCCGGCAACACCAGGATTGCGGGCAACAGCCAACGACGCAACCGACTCCGACCGGTGGCGGATCGTTCCATGCAGTGTCTCCTTTGTCTCGGCGTGATTCTCTCGCGACTTGCACGCCAAGCCGCTAAGAGGCGAGCGCTTGCATGGCATCCGGGCGTCGCAGTCGACCCAATTGCGTGCCCGTCCGTCCGAACCCCGACACTTGCACCTGCTCCATTTAATATCCACAATCCACAATGGGATCAACGGCTCGCCAAAACCACAGGAGCATGAACTCGCCTTCTAGAGTCAAGGGCGGTCGCCCTCGCCGCATCTGCCTGCTGGCGCTCTGTGCGTCCATTGCCGTTGGGACGACCTTGTCAAGCCAGGAGCGTGCTGAGAGTCCAGAGTTCGTTCAGCATCGCGATACGGTCGACCGGCTCGTGGGTTTCCCCACGGTCTCGGCGCTTCAGACCGGCCGCTGGACTCTTGGAGACACCGTCATCCATGTCACGCGAGGCTCGACCCATGTGGAAGTGCGTGCGACCGCACGATCTCGCCAACGCGTGAAGCACCTGCCCTTGTCCTCGCCACACGCGCGCATCGTCTTCGACCGGGTTCAGGTGGAGTTCTTCAAGCTGCATCCTTCGATACGGGTGGACGCGGTGGATCCCAAATCGGTAGAGCTGCTGGGTGCCCGCCTCGGCGCGGTGGGCAGCGACACCTACCCAGCCCTGGGCTATTCCGCCATTCAGCTTGAAGTCTCCGCGGACCCGTTCGCCGCCGTCCGCATTGCCGAAGCAAGCGGACTCGCCACTCACGCAGAAGTTGTCTTCGTGCAACCTCCCAATGACCCGATGTAGTTCAGCTGCACTCGCGCCTGCGCTTCTGCTTCTTGCAGCCTGCGGGGGTGACGACACGTCCTCGTTGTCCAGCCTGCCTTCGGACCTGAAGGCGTCATTGTCCTTGTCGGCGGCTTCGATCTCCGAAGACCCCGACGAAAGCGTGGCGACCCTGACCGTCACGCTCTCATCCGCCGTGAGCGTCGACGTGACTGCGACCATGGACATTTCAGGAACCGCGATTCACGGGCTCGACTATGAGCTTGATAGAAGTCGGATTCGGATCGAGGCCGGGCTGCTCATGGCGAGCGTTCGCGTTCAGTCGGTCCTTGACTGGATCGAAGAGGGGCCGGAGACCGCCACGTTCTCGCTTGACGCTCTCAACGGGCAAGACGTCGAGGAGCCTGGAACGGTCGAACTTGTTCTGGAGGATCGACCTGTTTCCGCATCGTCCAAGCTGATTCGCACGATAGAAGGGCCGATGCTCGGGGTGTCCGCCAGAACGGTACCGAACGAGGCCTCCGTCAAGATCGAGATCGAAATCGAGAACGAGGGCTCCGGTCCCGCGCCCGAGACGCATGCCGAGACCAGCGTGCGTTCCATCGGAGACTCCGAGAGCGTTCTGCACCGGTTCCCGGACGCCGTTGTTCCGGCGCTGGACCCCAGACAGGGGCACACGATACGCCAGGAATTGGATCTGTCTGTTCTCTCCCCATCAGGGACCTACGTGCTTGTGGCACGGGTGGCCAGCGTTGCCGGAGGCAACGCCCCGGAGTTCAGGACCGCGACATCCGGATTCGGTGTTGCCGCTTCCGGCAACGTCGAGGTCGCTTGCCCGTCAGCGGGGCGAACCGAGAGTGACGCTGAGGATCCTCTGTTCGCTCATCAATGGTCCTTGGTCAACACCGGTCAACCCGCATTCGCGGCTGAGGGCGGAGTTGCCGGTGCAGACGTGGGGATGTCCGGATCTCTTGACGCCGGCACGTCTGGATCGAACGTCAGAGTGGCGATCGTTGACACGGGACTCGAACTGTGCCATCCGGATCTGGCTGACAACGTCGAAGGTGAAGCGTCAGCGAACCTCGCCCGCTGGCCCGGGGCATCCGACACCGACCCGTTCAATCCCGACGTCCGGGGCGACCATGGAACCAGCGTCGCAGGGATCATCGGGGCGGTGGCCGACAACGGGCTGGGGGTCCGCGGCGTGCATCCGCATGCGTTGCTCCGCGGCTACAACTTCTTGAAGTCGGACCAGGGCAATGCCGAGCCCAAGTCGCTGGGTTCCAGCACGGACTCTCCCGACTCTTCGGACGTCGACATCTTCAACATGAGCTGGGGGCAGACCGGCAACGTTCAGAGCGCTCATTTCTACGGCAACGAGTCGATCTACGAGCACGGCGTCAACAATTTGCGGGGTGGAAAAGGAGCCTTCTACGTCAAGTCGGCAGGCAATCGTTTCCATTTCTGCGAGCGGATGCTCCACGACCTGCGCACGCACTTGGGATGCCGTGGCTCCAACAACGACACGATCTCAAATCTTTCCGAAGTTGTGCTCGTCGGCGCGCTCTCCGCTCTGGGCAAGCGTGCGCCCTACTCCAGCACGGGCGCGAATCTCTGGGTGAGCGCGCCCGCCGGACACTACGGTTCGCAGTACCCCGCCATCCTCACCACAGATCAGGCGGGTCGCGAGCGAGGCTACGAAGCCTACAGGAGGTTCCTGGGCCGGACACGCGGTCTCGACGACCATGCCCTGAACCCCCACGGAGACTACGTCAGCACGTTCAATGGGACATCCGCCGCCGCTCCTCACGTCTCGGGAGCCATCGCTCTCCTGGTTGCCCATCACCCGGAGTTAACTTGGAGTGACGTGCGATACATCCTGGCAGCCTCTGCCAAGCGAGTGGATCCCGATCTTCCCGGAGCGCGAGCCGCAATCAATGGATCGGTGGTCGACTTTCGCCTTCCGTGGACAAGGAACGCCGCGGGCTACTGGTTCCACAACTGGTACGGATTCGGTGCTGTCGACATCGATTCAGCCCTCGACTTGGCCGACAGGCACCCGGCTGGTTCATTGGCATCCACCGAGCGCACCGAATGGCATGTGAACGAGTTTGACCTCTCCATTCCAGACAACGACGGAGCGGGCATCAGGTCGACGATCTACTTGACAGGTATCGACAACGCGCGCAAGATCGAAGCCGTGGAGCTCAGGCTGTCGCTCGAACACGACTTTCCCAGCGACTTGACCATCTCGCTGAAATCTCCGTCCGGCACCACCAGCCTCTTGGTTCC
>JAGWBL010000051.1:0-385 GCA_021295935.1 Pseudomonadales bacterium | reverse complement strand
AATCAGGTTGGGAGACGTGCCACCTGCGTCACCGTACGACTCGCTGGCGAGGACTCAGCCTCGGGCGGCGGCAAGCTCGCGCTTGAAGTCACTCCGACATTCGTAGCCGCCTCTGCCTCTTTCGAGTCTCGAATACAGCGCCCAGCCAGCCGAGAAACGACCCTCCGACAAAAAGCGTCGCAATCATGTCGACGTCGAAGCCCACCAGGTTCAGTTCTGTTCCGTAGCTCATGCTCAGCTCGGCCAACGGGCCTCGAATCCAGCCCAAAACAACTGCGATCAAAAGCACCGATGCCGCTCCCCCTCCCAGTCCGTAAAACACGCCGCAATAGTTGAACGGAAGTTGCATGAACCGATTCGGTGCCCCGATTGAATGCAGCACCTC
>JAGWBL010000050.1:7161-7917 GCA_021295935.1 Pseudomonadales bacterium | reverse complement strand
TGGCGAGGGATTCGGAGACGATGCCACCCCCGCAACCGATATCCAGTGCGCGTGTGCCTGCAACGTCCGCGCGATCGGTGATGAATTCGATTCGAATTGGGTTGATGTCGTGAAGCGCCTGGAACGGTCCGTTCGGATTCCACCATTCCCGCGCTCGATCGTTGAACTTGTCGAGTTCCCGTGGATCCACGTCTTCGGCCGAGTGCTGAGAGGCCTCAGGATCGAGGTTAACTGCGAGCATGTTGAGACAACCAGTCCTGAGAAGGTTCGGTTCAAACCTGGCATCTTACAGAGGTCCGTCGGGGTGAGGAGGCGGACTGTACATGCCCAGCATCGAATCGGCCATCCTGGCAATCAAATTGAAGCAATGAAAATCTTTGCAATTTAATATCTTAAGGAGGAATTCCGAGAGTGTTCCAAGCAAATCTTGCGGATCAGTCAGGCATGCTGTGGCACTCGCAATTCGTGCCCCGATCACCTAGAATGACTTGTTACCTGAAACGGCGGCGATTCAGCTGTCGATTCTCCCTCCGACGTGCCAGACGAATCACCTCCTGACGCCGATCAAGACGGCGATACACAGCGCGAGAACCATCCGAGGAAGCCGCCCAGTTCCGATCTAGGGGACGTCGTTCCCGTAAGCATCGAGTCGGAACTTCGACAGTCGTTTCTCGGCTACGCGATGAGCGTGATCATCAATCGCGCGCTTCCGGACGTTCGTGACGGTCTGAAGCCGGTGCATAGGCGGATCTTGTA
>JAGWBL010000050.1:0-7058 GCA_021295935.1 Pseudomonadales bacterium | reverse complement strand
TCGCATGGCCCAGTCTTGGTCATTGCGGTACATGTTGCTCGACGGTCAGGGGAACTTCGGGTCCATTGACAACGACCCGCCAGCGGCCCAGCGGTACACCGAAGTCCGGATGCAGCGAATCGCCTCGTCGCTTCTGGCAGACATAGAAATGGCGACCGTCGAGTTTTCGCCCAACTACGACGAAACTTTGACCATGCCCGACGTGCTTCCGACCAGGGTGCCCAACCTGTTGGTCAACGGCGCGCATGGCATCGCGGTCTGAATGGCAACCAACATCCCTCCGCACAACCTTGGGGAAGTCACTGATGCCTGTCTCGCGTTGATCGAGGATCCGAGCCTGGAAGTTGACGATCTGCTTCAGCATGTTCGAGGACCTGACTTCCCGACGGGAGCGATCATCAATGGCCGCGCAGGCAGTGTTCGCGCCTATCGGACGGGGCGGGGCTCAGTCGTGGTCCGTGCCAGAGCCGAGGTCAAGGAACGGCCAAACGGACGCGAGTACATCGAGGTCACGGAGATCCCCTACCAGACCAACAAGGCACAGCTCATCGAGAAGATTGCTGAACTTGTCAAGCTGAAGAAGCTCAGCGGCATCCGGGAGCTCCGTGACGAGTCCGACAAGCTGGGGCTGAGCATCGTAATCGAGACCCGGAAGGACTTCGATGCGCACGTCGTCCTGAACAATCTGTACCACCAGACACGCCTCCAAAGCACCTACGGGATCAATTGCGTTGCCTTGGTCAACGGTCAGCCTAGAACGCTCAACCTCAAGCAGATGCTCGTGGCGTTTCTCAACGACCGTCGCGACGTCGTCATCCGACGGGCCATCTTCGAACTCGCACGTCTCCGGGCTCGCGGGCATGTGCTCGAAGGTCAGCTGATCGCGCTGGAGAACATCGACCAGGTCGTGGACTTGATCCGCAAGTCGGCGACGCCGGACGCGGCTCGCCTGGCACTCATGGAACAAGGTTGGCCGTTGCGTTCCGAATCGCAGGTCGATATGGCGTCCGGAGGCGACGAGCAAGGCGTAGAGGCGTTCTTCGATCGGGTTGACCTGACCGTTTGGCGCCCCAAGTCCCTCAGGCCTCAACTGGGGTATCGAGACGGGCGGTACTACCTGTCCGAGGAGCAGGCACGCGCCATCCTCGACATGACATTGAGGCGGCTGACAGGACTCGAGAAGAACAAGATCATCGACGAGTACGAGCAGATCCTTTCGCGCATCAACGAGCTTGAGGGGATTTTGGCGAGCTCGACTCGACTTGACCAGGCAATCAGGGATGAACTGATCGAAATCAAGGAACAGTTCGGCGATGAACGTCGTACGGAAATCCGGGAGAGCCAGGAAGACCTTTCGGACATCGATCTGATTGCAAGGGAAGACAAGGTCGTCACCGTTTCGCATCGCGGATACGCCAAGCTCCAGTCCCTGAACAGCTACGTTGCTCAAGGCAGGGGTGGGCGCGGCAAGGTGGCGACAAAGGTGCGCGACGAGGACTTTGTGGAACAACTGCTGGTCGCCAACACGCACGACGTGCTGCTTTGCTTCTCGGATCGTGGTCGCGTCTACTGGTTACGCACGTTCCAGATACCGGAGGCAGGACGAACGGCCACGGGTAGACCCTTGGTCAACCTGTTGCGCCTTCAGGAGAACGAGAAAATCACCTGCATCTATCCGATCCGCGAATTTGAGGACGAGCGCTACGTTGTGATGGCGACTGCCTTAGGTCGGGTGAAGCGGACTTCGCTTGCGCATTTCGCGCGCCAGCGATCCAACGGCTTGATCGCCCTAAATCTGAAGGAGGGAGACTCGCTGGTTGGCGTGGCGATCACGGACGGGTCCCGAGAGTTGATGCTCGTTTCGAGCAGTGGTCACGCAATCAAGTTCCAGGAGTCCGACGTTCGGGTCATGGGTCGGGTATCCATGGGCGTGGCCGGCATTCGTGTGGCACCAGGTTCCAGAGTCATTTCATTAATCGTCTGCCAACCTGGAGAGGAGTTGCTGTTGGTCACAGAGTTTGGATTCGGCAAGCGAACCCCGCTTCACGGAGTAACGATTCAGCGCCGAAGGGGCAAGGGTCGCATTGTCGCGCCAAAATCCGAACGGAACGGCAAGCTGGTTGGGGCGCTGCAGGTTGCCGACAGTGATGAGGTGTTTCTGATCACTGACCAAGGAACAATGATCCGTACCGGAGTCTCCAAGATCTCCTCCTTGGGCAGGTACGCGCAGGGAGTCACGCTCATCCGGTTGGACGAGGGAGCAACTCTTGTCGATGCCGAACGTGTCGTTGAAGCAGATGCGGAAGCTGCACCGCAAGGCGATGAACCCGACCCGCCGGAGCAGCCCTCAGATTCCCCCGACGCTGCGGTAGGTCCATTGAACGAGGACAGGATCTGAACCTGCAGGTTCAGTGAATACTTGGGACCTCCGCACTCGAAAGAGAAGCCACTCGCTGGCAGTCGCATGAACCGATCCATCAATTTCTCGGCAGGTCCGGCTGCGCTGCCCCTTGCGGTGCTTGAGCGCGTGCAAGACGAGTTGCTGGACTACCGCGGGCTCGGTCACTCCATCATGGAGACCAGTCATCGCTCGCCTGAATTCATGGAGCTTGCCGACCGATCGAAACGCAACCTGAGGGCCATCTACGGATTGAATGACGACTTTGAAGTGCTGTTCCTTCAGGGGGGCGCGACGCTGCAGTTCGCGATGATCCCGATGAACTTTCCCGACGGCGGCAGACCGGCTGGGTATGTCGACACGGGAGTCTGGGCTTCGAAGGCGATATCAGAGGCTCGCTGCATACGCGAAGTGGACGTGCTGGCGAGTGGCGCCAGCGCGTGTTCCGATATCGTGTCTTGGGGCAATTGCGAGGGGCGTCCCTACGTCCACATCACCGCCAACGAGACCGTCAACGGTGTGCAGTTTCCCGAGTTGCCTTCAATGGGAGACACACCGGTGTGCGCAGACATCTCCTCTGAGTTCCTGACGCGGCCGTTGGACGTCAACTCGGCAAGCTTGGCTTACGCCGGGGCGCAGAAGAACGCTGGTCCAGCAGGCGTGACCATCGTGATCGTGCACCGAGAAGTGATCGACGCCATGTCCGGCGAGTTGCCGTCGATGCTGAGCTATCGCAGGCATGCAAGAGCTGGTTCGATGCTCAACACGCCTGCTACGTTCAGTTGGTACGTGGCTGGCCTAGTGTTCGAGTGGGTATTGGCGGAAGGCGGGGTTGCGGAGATGGAACGCAGGACCGAAGTCAAGTCCAGGCTTCTCTACCATGTGCTCGACCAGAGCGATCTCTACCTCACCACACTGCCGAGCGAGTGCAGGTCACGGGTCAACGTGCCGTTCTGGCTTGGCAGCGAGACGATGGATCAGAAGTTCTTGGAAGCAGCGGAGGGACGCGGTCTGCGCAACCTCAAGGGACACCAAAGGGTGGGCGGCATACGCGCCAGCCTGTACAACGCCGTATCCGAAAGCGACGTCCGTCAACTCGTTGAGTTCATGCAGGACTTCGAACGGACCGCCTAGGATCTTCGTGCAGGTGGAACCGACAACTCCCCTTTGACTGGTGTGAATTCCTGTTCGAAATCCAAGAACTCTTGTCGGCGTCTGCTCTGACTTGGTGCAATCGAGGCACGTCGCAGAATTTGTCATGCGTCAACAGGTCAATCCGTTCGCGCAATCGCTGAGTCCTTGCGCTCCCGGCACGCCCACCGAGGAGTCAGCGCGGGAACTCAGCATCAGGAATCCGGTGCACCTCGCCAGCAACGAGAATCCCCGCGGGGCCGGAGATCGGGTCCAGTCCGGCATTCGCTCGCCGCTTGGGACGCTCTCGCGGTATCCGGATCCATTCGGGCTCGGCCTGAAGCGGTCTCTTGCGGCGCGCTTGGGCGTAGACGCGGACCAGATAACGCTTGGCAATGGATCCAACGAAGTGTTGGACCTGGCGACTCGAGCGATTCTGGTTCCAGAGTCGGAAGCCATCGTCGACCAGACCTGTTTCATGTTGTATCCCATGCTGGTTGCAGCTGCCGGGGGGAAGTTCGTGAGAGTCGCCTCCCGGGACTGGGGTCACGACCTGCCTGAGATGCTGAATCGCGTCACCGACGCCACGCGCATGGTGTTCATCGCGAACCCAAACAACCCCACGGGCACGTGGATCCACGAGCGCAACCTCCGGATATTCCTCCGGACTATCTCGGAACGCGTTTGGGTGGTATTGGATGAGGCGTACTTCGAGTATGCCGCGCCGATGGATGGCTACGAGAGCGGAGTGGGATGGATCTCGGAGTTCCCGAACCTGGTAGTCACTCGCACGTTCTCTAAGATCCACGGTCTGGCAGGGATGCGCATCGGATACTCGGTGTCGTCTCCCGGATTCGCGGACCTGTTGAATCGCGTTCGGCCGCCGTTCAATGTGAGTCGTCTCGGCCTGGCGGCGGCGGAGGCAGCGATTTGCGAGGACGAGTTCATCAAGGAAAGCGAGACCCTGAACCGTTCTGGCATGCAGAGAGTTCGGTCCGAGCTCGCCAACCTCGGATACGAGACACTGTGCTCGGCCGGCAACTTCGTCACAATGCGCTGCCAACAGCCGGCTCTCTCCGTGTACGAGCGGCTGTTGGCGAGAGGAGTGATCGTGCGGCCTGTCGCGAGTTGCGGCATGCCCGATCACTTGCGTGTCACCATCGGCCTGCCCGAAGAGAACGAGAGGTTTCTGGATGCTCTTGCGACCATCCAGTGACCTTGGGATGGAGGTGGATCGCTAGCGTGCTTGCCCGCGGTACATCCTCGGAATCCATTGGCGAGCCCCGGTCGAGAGCACTTCCTCCGGTCGTGGCAATTGACGGCCCGGCGGGATCTGGAAAGTCGACGGTTGCCACAGCCGTGGCCGGCAGATTGGGATGGCATCGCCTCGACAGCGGACTGCTCTATCGAATTGTGGCTTATTGCGCGATTCGGGAGGGAATGGGTGCCGAGCAACTGCAGGGGCTCTCGACGATGGTCCGAGACAGATTGCGCATGTGTCTCGAATCGGAATCTTCGGCGGTGTCGAGCCATCGTTTCAGGCATGACGTGGAGATCCAATTGCCCGGATCCGCTGAATCAGCCTCGGTCCGTTGGAATGGTCGAGACATTTCCAGTGCGGTTCGAGTGGAGGAAGTGTCGCGGCTCGCGAGTCACGTGGCCATGTGCAAGACGGTACGGGACACGTTGCGACCTGTACAGAGAGCATGCCGCAGAGAGCCGGGGCTGGTGGCGGAGGGCAGGGACATGGGCACCGTGGTGTTTCCTGACGCGACGATCAAGATATTTCTCACGGCATCCGTCCGTGAACGAGCGCGACGTCGCCTGCAGCAAGCAACCGCTGAAGGGGCGTCTCCGACGCTGAAGTCACTGGAACGCTCCATCGAGGACCGCGACAAGCGTGATGTCGAGAGACAGCTCGCCCCGTTGGAACCCGCGGGCGACAGCAAGCGCATGGATACCAGCAACATGACGTTCGACGAGGTCGTTCGCAGAGTGGTGGATTGCGTGGCGTCAATTCCCTGAGCGGTATCGAGCGCGACACTGGATCTTGGTGCAGTAGACCATGCGGCCTAGAAGATTCCGCAGTCGCGCGATTCATCTTGGCAAGCAGTTTTGTTTCGTGCCCTGGTGGGGCAGGGCAGGGTCACAAGTGTAAAATCGCTCATCTTGAGAGTGTCTTCCCCACAGCCGGTCCTTCGCCCGGCTCTCCACTTGGTTGCGAGCGGCATCTGGAACGTGTCGTGGCGGGTGCATTTTTGCTTCATGGTCAAACACAAGGACATCTATGACTGAGAGTTTCGAGGCGCTGTTTGAGGAAAGCGTTCAGACCATCGACATGATCCCCGGCTCGATCGTGACCGGGACCGTGGTTGACATCGACAACGAGAGCGTGACGGTGCATGTCGGCCTCAAGTCTGAAGGCGTCATTCCAAAGGAACAGTTTCTCGGGCCTTCCGGTGAAGTGGATCTGAGTGTAGGTGACCAGGTCAGGGTCCAGATGGAGGTCGTCGACGACGGATTCGGCGAGACCCGTCTGTCCCGCGAAAAGGCCAAGCGTGCGGAGACCTGGGACATGCTTGCGGATGCTTATGAGAAGGAAACCCCTGTGTCCGGAACGTTGGTGGGACGTGTGAAGGGAGGATTCACCGTAGACATCAAATTCGTGCGCGCGTTTCTGCCGGGCTCCTTGCTTGATGCACGACCGGTGCGAGACGGAGTCAATCTCGAAGGCGAACGCATTGACGTCAAGGTCATCAAGTTGGATCCCAAGCGCGCCAACGTGGTGGTCTCGCGGCGCGCGGTGCTTGAAGCCGAGAACAGCGAGGAACGAGAAGCCCTGCTCAAGTCGCTCGAGGAGGGCAAGGTCCTCAAGGGCGTCGTGAAGAATCTCAAGGAGTATGGGGCGTTTGTGGATTTGGGTGGGATCGACGGATTGCTGCACATCACGCACATGGCCTGGCGCCGCATACGGCACCCCAACGAGATAGTCGAGGTCGGACAGCATATCGAACTCAAGGTGCTTTCGATTGACCGTGAGCGCAATCGGATCGGTTTGGGCATGAAGCAACTGGGTGACGATCCTTGGGTCAACATCTCGCGCCGCTATCCCAAGGGCACGAAACTGCCCGCCACCGTGACCAACATCACGTATTATGGGTGTTTCGCCGAGATAGAGCCAGGAGGGGAGGGCCTGGTCCACGTCTCGGAGATGGATTGGACCAATCGAAACGTCATTCCTTCGAAGGTCGTGGCCGTCAGTCAGGAAGTTGAGGTCATGGTGCTGGATATTGACGAAGACCGACGGCGTGTGTCGCTCGGAATCAAGCAGTGTCGTGACAATCCGTGGGTCGCGTTCAGCAAGCTCCACTCGCCAGGCGACCGGGTCCGGGGCCAGATCAAGTCGATCACGGACTTTGGCATCATCATAGGTCTCTTCGGGCATGTCGATGGGCTGGCGCATCTTTCCGACCTGTCGTGGAGCGAACCTGGAGATGTCGGTCTGCGTCGCTACAGCAAGGGCGAAGAG
>JAGWBL010000049.1:4385-11491 GCA_021295935.1 Pseudomonadales bacterium | reverse complement strand
TTGCGCGACATCACTCAACATGGCGACAAGTACGACGCGCGCTACTGGCTTGAGCGTGTGGCAACGGATGCGGAGACGATTCGCGAGGAGATGCTTCAGAGCTTGATCGACCGGGGCATTCTCGAGAGTCGGGAGGGACGCATGCTCTGGGTCTTCAAGTCTCGGCGGTACCCGTTGGTGGACGGAACTGCGGAACGGGAAGTCAAGCTGCGCATCATGGAAGTGCTGTACGGAAACAAGATCCCGGATCCGCACGACATCGCCTTGATCGCGCTGGCGGACGCTTGCGGGTTGCTTCGCCTGCTTCTCTCCGAACGTGCCTACGAACGCATCGAGCCTAGAGTGGCGCAGGTTCGGCAAATGGACCTGATCGGGCGGGCGATGATCGCTGCCATCAATGAAATCGAGGTGGCGATGGCAACCGCCTCCCAGAGCCAGTTCTACTAAGGAGCCTCGTCTGCTCTCGAGGCGAGACCCGGTCGTTGCTGGTGTAGAGTCGCTCCCGTGGATTCTGTTTGGGAGTGGAGCTCAATGGAAGCACTGAACTGGCCGGCGATCTTGGTGTTCGTTATCGGTTCGTTCGCCCTCGGATATCTGTGGTACGGACCGCTGTTCGGCAATGCGTGGCTCAACGCCCTAGGCTGGTCGAAGGAGGATGTGAAGCCATCCGCCGGCCCCTACCTTGTGGCGTTCTTCGCAAGTCTGCTCATGGGCATTGCGATGGCCTGGGTAATCGGCGCAATTGGCGTGACCGACTGGATGGATGGTCTTGGCGTCGGGCTCTTGGTCGGAGTCGGCTTCATTGCCTCGTCGTCGGTGTCAGACGGCGAGTTCTGCAAGTCATCTCGCAACCTGAGGATGATCCACGCGTTCTACCGGATCGGTCTCGCCGCGTTGGGCGGCATCCTGTTCGCGGTCTGCTAGCGACAGCACATGAAGGTTGTCCGGAGACTCCGATCTTTGGACAACCTGCAGGGACAGTGAATTGATGGGCGCGGACGCACACTGAGTCCACGCACAGCTTCGTGGACTTCAAAGGATGTACGTGTCCGCTCCGCAATGGCGGCGCGCCGCCGTCGGTGGGCGCTGTGCAAAAGTGCCCGTCCAGCTACGGAATCTCGACTCCGAGCTGTGTTGTTCGGATGCATTTGAGCATTCCGTGCAGGACCAAAGCGTTTCGTACAATGGAACGCCTCAACGATGCCCTCAGAAGCAGTGGATACGGACCCAGTAAGTCCGCACCCGTCCGAGTTCTCCACCAGGGAATACGCCGCAGGATTTGTCACCGAAGTTGAGTCCGAGACGTTTCCGCCTGGGCTTGACGAAGCGGTTGTGGCGGCAATCAGCCAGCGCAAGAACGAGCCGTCGTGGTTGCTCGACTGGCGGCTCGAGGCGTATCGCGGCTGGACGGAGATGACGGAACCGCGCTGGGCGCATGTCAACTTTCCGCGCATCGATTTCCAGGAGATCTCCTACTTCTCGGCTCCCAAGGGAGACCGTCCGAAGAGCCTCGAGGAAGTGGATCCAGCACTGCTCGAGACGTTTGAGAAGCTGGGAATCCCCTTGCATGAGCGGGCATTCCTGGCTGGTGTCGAGGAGGAGCCAGCGAGTGCCGTTGCGGTGGACGCGGTCTTCGACAGCGTTTCGATCACGACCACCTTTCAGGAGACGCTCCGGGAACACGGAGTGATTTTTTGCCCGTTTTCGGAGGCCGTGGAGGAGCACCCGGAACTTGTTCGGAAGTACTTGGGCACCGTTGTGCCGCGGCGCGACAATTTTTACGCCGCCCTGAACTCCGCCGCCTTCTCGGACGGGTCGTTCGTGTTCGTGCCCAAGGGTGTTCAATGCCCGATGGAACTGTCGACCGTGTTTCGCATCAACGCTCGCAACACTGGCCAGTTCGAGCGCACGCTCATCGTCGCGGAGGAAGGGGCGTCCGTCAGCTATCTCGAGGGCTGCACCGCTCCGATGCGTGACGAGAACCAGCTTCACGCTGCGGTGGTCGAGTTGATAGCGCTCGACGATGCGAAGATCAAGTACTCCACCGTCCAGAACTGGTATCCGGGCGATGCCGAAGGCAACGGCGGCATCTACAACTTCGTTACCAAGCGAGGGGCTTGCCGCGGGCGGAATTCCAAGATCAGCTGGACCCAAGTGGAGACAGGATCGGCCATAACCTGGAAGTATCCGAGTGTGGTGCTCCTGGGCGACAACAGTGTCGGCGAGTTCTATACCGTCGCCATGACCAACAACAGGCAGCAGGCGGACACGGTAACGAAAATGACCCACATCGGCCGCAATACCCGCAGCACGATCGTGTCCAAGGGGATCAGCGCGGGCCAAAGCTCCAATGCGTATCGTGGGCTCGTGCGCATGGACCGCAGGGCGGCAGGCGCGCGCAACTACACCCAATGCGACTCTCTGCTCATCGGATCGGAGAGCGCCGCGCACACGTTTCCCTACATCGAGTCGCGACGCCCCGACGCCCAAGTCGAGCACGAAGCGACGACCTCCCGCATCAGCGACGATCAGATGTTTCTCTGCAGGCAACGCGGGATTGATCCCGAGAAGGCCATGTCGATGATCGTCAACGGCTTCTGCCGGGAGGTGTTCCGCGAATTGCCCCTGGAATTCGCGGTAGAAGCTGGAAAGCTCCTCGAAGTCAACTTGGAAGGAGCCGTGGGTTGAGTCTGCTGGAGATTCGAGGTCTTCGGGTCAATGCAGGCGGTCAGCCAATACTGAAGGGTCTCGACCTTTCGGTGGACCTCGGCGAAGTGCACGCCATCATGGGGCCGAACGGCTCGGGGAAGAGCACGCTAGCGAACGTGCTGGCGGGACGTGAAGACTTCGAAGTCACGGCTGGTGACATGGTCTACAGGGGCGAGAGCATTCTTGATTCGGAGCCGGAAGAGCGAGCCAGGAAGGGCATCTTCATGGCGTTCCAGTTTCCGGTGGAGATTCCGGGCCTTACCAACATGGAGTTGCTGAAGACGGCGGTGGATGCTCTCCGGGAATCTCGGGGACAACAGAAGATCTCCGCCGCTGACTTCTTGAAGCGCGCACGGTCAGCCGCCGAATCGTTGGGGCTTGACCCTCAGTTCCTTCGCCGAGGAGTCAACGAGGGCTTCTCCGGAGGGGAACGGAAGCGGAACGAGATCCTCCAGCTTGCGGTGATTGAACCCACACTTGCCGTGCTGGACGAGACCGACTCGGGACTTGACATCGATTCGGTGCAACTCGTCGCCAAGTGCGTGGACGCGTTCCAGTCGTAATCCACAGCCGTGATCTTGGTGACGCACCATGAGCGCCTGCTCAACCATGTTGTTCCCGACTTCGTGCATGTGCTGGCTGACGGCAGAATCGCGAGCTCCGGCGGGCCGGAACTGGCAGGCGAGCTGGAGGAACGGGGCTTCGGCTGGTTGGAGTCCGCATGACCCTGCGCGCCAGACGGGACGCCAGACACGACAAGATCCTGGGCGCTCTCGACGCGGCGTCTGCGAGCGGTTTGGGAATCGACACTTCCAGACTGCTGCGACAATTGCAGGCGAGCGGACTTCCGACGAGAAGGAGGCACGAGGGTTGGAAGTACTCGAATCCGTCGGTGTTCATCGAGAACATCTGCCACCACGACTCGGAACCTTGCATGAGACTCACAGCGGATCGGGCAACCCCGATCGATCTGCCTGACGCGGAAGCAAGCCGGCTCTTCCAGAGCCACGTGCTGGACGATTTGGACTTGACACGCCTGCCGATGGCATCGCTCGCGCTTGCCTGCCTGAACGCCTGCACGGTGGTCGTCGTCCATCGCGAGGCGAACGCCACGATCCATCTTCGCCGGAGGGGCGAGGGGTCAGCGCCAACAGCTGGCCTGGTCGTGCTGGAGGCCGGAGCCGAGGCGGATCTGATCGAACACGAGGCGGTCGCCTGCGGTTTCCTCGCATGTGTGCTTAGGAGGGGATCCCGCTTGCGCCAGTTTCGGCTGCACCCGGTGAGCCAGGGGGACGAGTACAACATGCTCACCGTGGATGTGGGCGAGGAAGCCCAGTACGAGCTTCGACAACACTCAAGGGGAGGCGCGAACCGGCGCAACGACATCTGGATTCGGCTTCAGGGACGCGGGGCCGAGTGCCGTGCCATCGGCGGTTGGCGACTGGGGGCGGATGAGCACGTCGACTTCCAGGTGATCTTGGACCATGCCGCTCCCGACACGACCAGCAAGCAGCGGTTCCATGGCGCGGTCAGCAACGGCGGTTGCTCGGTGTTCGGCGGCCGGATCTGGATAGCGCCGCACGCTCAACGGACTGACGCGGGACTGGTGAACCGAAATCTCATTGATGGGCTGGCGTCCCAGGCATACACGAAGCCGGAGCTGGAGATCTACGCGGACGACGTGAAGTGCTCGCACGGAGCTACGGTCGGCCAGCTTGACACGGAAGCGATGTTCTATCTGCGCTCGAGAGGTGTGGCTCGACAGAGGGCCGCCGCGCTGCTGGTGGATGCATTCCTGAAGGCAGTGACGCGCGACAAGCGCGAACGCGCCATTCTCTGCGTTTAGATTGGGAACGCGGTGTCCATGAGTCCTTGGCGCCATCACTTTCCGCTCCTGAGAGCTAGGGATGCCGTCGCGTACCTGGACAACGCGGCAACTTCCCAAAAAC
Source organism: Pseudomonadales bacterium (assembly GCA_021295935.1). Taxonomy (GTDB): domain Bacteria; phylum Pseudomonadota; class Gammaproteobacteria; order Pseudomonadales; family Azotimanducaceae; genus Bin55. The sequence continues at coordinate 6,833 of JAGWBL010000049.1, read as the reverse complement.
CGCAGGTGGTGCTGGATGCAATGCACTCACACTACCGAGAGTTCAATGCCAATGTCCACCGAGCAACCCACCAGCTCGGCGCTGACGCCACGGAGATGTTCGAGCGGGCGCGTGCGACCGTGGCACGCCACATCGGCAACCGGAAGCCGAACGAGGTGGTTTGGACCCGAGGAACCACCGAGTCGATCAACCTTGTGGCGAACTGCCTCGTGCCTTCGTTGGGGCCGGAGCGCGACATCGTCGTCACGACGATGGAACACCATTCCAACTTGGTGCCATGGCACATGGCGGCCGAGCGTACGGGCGCGACGGTTCGTGCGGTGCCCCTGACCGCTTCGGGCGAGCTGGACATGGTGGCGCTGGCGAGAAACGTCTCGGACCGCACGTGCGTGGTGGCTGTTGCCCACGTCTCCAACGTGCTGGGCATCGTCAATCCGGTGCGAGACATCGCCGACATCACGCAGGCCCATGGCGCTCTACTGTTGGTTGACGGAGCTCAGGCCGTGCCGCACCTCTGTGTCGACGTGACCGGATTGGGCTGCGACTTCTACGCGTTTTCTTCCCACAAGGCCTACGGGCCAACAGGCACTGGAGTCCTTTGGGGGCGCGAGGAACTTCTGGAGACGCTCGGTCCGTGGCAGGGAGGAGGGGAGATGATCGAGACGGTCCGCCTCGACGGGTTCACTCCCCAAGCGCCGCCGTACCGATTCGAAGCCGGGACCCCGCATATCGCCGGAGCTATCGGGTTGGGCGCCGCGCTGGAGTTTCTCGAAAGCCTGGATCGAGAGGAGGTCCTTGCGTACGAGTCTCGGCTGACAGACCTGCTTCGAACGCGCCTGGATGAATTGGGAGGCGTGCAGCTCGTCGGGTCGGCAACGAGCAACATTCCCATCGTGTCCTTCAACCTCGAGGGCGTCCATCATAGCGATATCGGCACGATTCTTGACCAACAGGGCGTTGCTGTGAGAACGGGGCATCACTGCGCACAGCCACTGATGACTTCCTTGGATCTGCCCGGGTGCGTAAGGGCATCGCTGTCGCTTTACAACGACGACTCGGATGTGGAGAAACTTGTGAAGGGACTCGGAGTAGCACGGGACCTGCTTCTTTAGATGGGATGATTCCGCATGGCAGGCCGTCCGTACCGTTGGTAGAGAGCGTTCGGTATGATTGTCTGGGAGACTGGCCCCGTCCAAGCGCGAGTATCAACAAGTTCGAGAATCATGCCTGTTCAGACGTTTGATCCCGAATCCATCTCAATGACGGAATCGGCGGTCGCTCACTTGCGGACGCGGATTCGCGGCACAGGTGCCGTCGGCGTGCGGCTTGCCGTGTCCGAGAAGGGCTGCAACGGTTTCATGTACGAGCTTGGACTGGTTGAATCCGAACCGCAGGAATCCCTCTGCTTCGGCGAGTCTCTCGGAATCCGGCTCTTCGTCGATCCCGAGGATGCGGAACTACTCAAGGGCACCGAGATCGACTTGGTGACTGAGGGTCTCAATTCGACCCTGAAGTTCCAGAACCCGAACGCGGAGACGCTTTGCGGTTGCGGAGAAAGCTTCTCGCTCCGTGGAACGTAGCGTCCTGCCTATCCAGCGGGATGTTGTCGCCCGCGTGGTTCCGTCGGGTCACGAGGTCACGGTGCCCCGCGGCACGTTCGTGACGTTGACCCAAGCGATGGGAGGCTCCTACACGATTGTATTCGGCGGCAACATGGCGAGAATCGAGGGATCCGATGCGGACGCTCTCGGACTCGAGCCGGAGACACTGACATTTGACGCGCCGTCGGACGGCGCAGTGTCGAAGAGTCAGGTTTGGAAAGCCCTCAAGACCATTCACGATCCCGAGATCCCGGTGAACGTGGTCGACTTGGGGTTGATCTATGACGTGGCGATCGATGACGTCAGCGTGAGCGTGACCATGACGCTCACGGCGCCCGGCTGTGGAATGGGTCCTGTGCTCGTGCGCGATGTCGAAGAGAGGGTGGGGCAAGTTCCCCATGTCGAGCTGGTGGAAGTCGATCTGGTGTTCGAACCTCCGTGGACGCGGGACAGGATGATCGATGAAGCCCAACTCGAACTGGGTTTGCTCTAGCTGAGAGAGTGACGGACCTCGAGGACATTCGGGAAACGCTCTCCGTGCTGGAGACTTGGGAGCAGCGCTACCAATACCTCATCGAACTCGGAGACCAGCTGCCGGAGATGTCGCCGGAAGCATGCACGGACCAGAATCTGATTCGTGGTTGCCAAAGCTTGGTATGGCTTGCCGTCGACTTCGATGTGGTGTCGAATCGTGTGCTGCTGTGCATGCAGAGCGATGCCGCCATCGTTCGAGGGTTGATCTCGATCGTTCTCTCGGCATACAACGCGAAGTCCCCTGGAGAGATCCTGGCCTTCGACATCGAGGCCCTGTTCGCCGACTTGGAGCTACTAGCTCACGTGACCCTGG